>JAYUPM010000182.1:0-1784 GCA_043760145.1 Spartobacteria bacterium | reverse complement strand
CAAGACCAATAACGCATGCTCGCACGAACGTAATCTGACCGCTACACTCAAGCGCCCGCCGCTTCACCCAACCCATGTTTACCGATACCGCCCACGTCGATCCCCCAGCCATTTCCCCAAACGCCCTGGTCCACCCCGAGCCGCCGCTCGCTGACCATCGCGCTCTCCGTGAGGACGAATTCTGGCGAGACCTCCCCGGTTTCTCCAATGTCAGCGCCGAAGAATTTCGTTCCCACCTGTTTCAGCAAAAAAATGCTGTCACCAATGTCAGACAACTCCGCGACACGCTTGGCCCGCTCGTCGCGGATTCTTTTTACCAGGATATGGCGGCCGGGATGGAGCGCACACCAATGGCGATCCGGATCTCGCCTTATCTCCTGGGCCTCATCGACTGGCGCAACCCAATTGGGGATCCGATCCGCACCCAGTTTATTCCACTCCGTTCGGAGCAGCGACCTGATCATCCGATGCTGAGCTATGACTCACTTAACGAGCAGGGGGATTCGCCGGTGCCGGGACTGACCCATCGATACCGCGACAAAGCGCTCTTTCTTCCGATTGATTCGTGTCCGGTCTATTGCCGGTTTTGCACGCGCAGTTATGCAGTCGGGGCCGATGTCGATTCCGGGCCCGAGAAATTGAAACTCCACGCCAACCTGGCCCGGTGGGAACAGGCATTTCATTACATCGAAAGCAGGCCGGAACTTGAGGACATAGTGGTCAGTGGCGGGGATACATTTAATTTACGGGCCGACCATCTGAAGTTGATCGGGGAGCGTCTTTTGCGGATGAAAAATATCCGGCGGCTGCGTTTCGCGACGAAGGGGTTATGCGTGATGCCCCAGAAAATATTGAGCGATGAGCCATGGGTGGACGCGCTTACCGGAATCGTTGAATTGAGCCGGAAGCTGCACAAGGACGTGGTGGTCCACACCCATTTTAATCATCCAAACGAGATCACCGGGATCACGCGGGAGGCGATGAATCGATTAACGGAGCGGGGCATTCACGTGCGATGCCAGACGGTCCTCCAGCGCACAGTGAACGCGGACCCGGCGGTCATGATGCTCCATGTCCGGCGTCTGAGTTTTATCAACGTGCATCCGTATTACGTTTTTTTCCACGACATGGTGCCCGGGGTGGAAGACCTGCGCACCACGCTCGATGCCGGACTCGAACTCGAAAAAATGGTTCGGGGGCATACCGCGGGATTCAACACGCCTGCGTTTGTCGTCGACACAATGGGGGGCGGCGGAAAACGCGATGCGCATTCGCACGACTCGTATAATCGGGCGACCGGGATTGCCGTTTACACCAGCCCGAGCGTGCGGCCCGGGAAAAAATTCCTCTATTTCGACCCACTCGATGCGCTCGATGCGCAGCATCAATGGCGCTGGAGCCAGCCCGCAGAACGCCGGGCGATGATTGACGAAGCGCTCGCCGACGGTTGAATGCGGACCCGCTACTTTTCAATTCACTACGATCCCACAGGGTGGAAAAAACGGGGCGGGAGTCTTGATTCTATAAGGGGTTACGGGTGGTTTTCACAAGAGGTCGATTGCGAGTTTTTGCCGGCGACCCAAGGAAGTGACACCTCACATTTTTCCACAGATTACGCAGATCACCGCAGATTTCCTCAGATGAAGATCGGGCAAAGCTGGCGTTCAAAACGCTCGAATCCAGATGGCGTCCGCTTCCGGGGCTTAGTATCTGCGGTCATCTGCGAGAATCTGCGCAATCTGCGGACCCAGTGAGAGACTTCCATCAGGGGTTCAATGATGGAT
>JAYUPM010000181.1:0-1787 GCA_043760145.1 Spartobacteria bacterium | reverse complement strand
CTCCCCTTGTTCCAAAAGGAAATCGTAAGCCTTCACCCCTTCGCGCACGTCGCGGATGGCTTCGTTGGCGAGGGAATCCAACGTGCTGATGGTGGGGGCCATGCCGGCCGAGCGCAAAAAAAGGTCGTTGGTCTCCTTGCCAAGGTTGAGCTTGGAATCCCCATCAGAAAACAACACCCGATAAAATCGGGTCGCCACAAGGACATGCTGGAACCGGCGCTGGGCGAAGAGTTGGACCACCAAGGCTTGATACTCCACCTTGGCCGCCACTTCGGAGAGTTCCCGTTTCGCGTCGTTGAGCTTGATCCGCGCCATGGTCTCGGCGAGGCGGGTCAGGTGCGGAGTCAGAGTGACGGTCTCCTTGACCGTGATCGAGGACGAGTTGCCCGCCTTGTCCTGGCTGGACTTGGTCGCCGATGTTTCCAGCGAGCCGGTCTGGTTCGACATATTTGCGTTCCACTCATTCCGGCGACGCTCCTGTTCAAGCGCTTGATTGGCCATGACCAGGCGCTGCTGCTGGCGCTGGGTGACCCAAACCGTGTAGATGGCGTCGGCCAGAGAATCGCACAGCCGCGCATCGATGTCGTAGCGGGCTCCTTGCGCCAGCAGCTTGAAAGCCGCATCCACATTATCGCGGGTCGCGGCTCCCGGGGCTAGTTTGATAAGGATCCCGGAAAGGATGGCTTGATATTGTCTGTCCTCCGTCGTGGTGGCCTCGGGGGCATTGAGGTATTTCTCAAACCGCGCCATGAACAGGCGGTTGTTGCTCACGTTCCAGCTCTTGCCATCCCATGTGAGGGTTTCGGTGCCGGGATCAAATGAAGGGACGTCCTTGCCGAGAAAACTGGATTGCGGTTTTGCAGGACCCGCTGCGGGCTTGCTGATCTGGGTGGGCTGAGATTGGCCAGAGCCTGGGGCGTCAGGGACCTGGGCAAGCGAGACGCTCGGATCGCCTCCAAGCAAACAACCCAAAGCGCCAATAACCAATGCCTCTCGCGAGCGCTTTAAAAAATTGGGAAGTCTCATATTGAAGAAGTCTTCTTAACGTCTTTGGCCTGCAGAAGGCCCTTGTCGGATACCTCCAGTTTAAAGAGGTATCGCTGGCCGCGTTCGATATTGATGTGGTTGAACTCCGGGGGAACCATGACAGCGACAATATCCCCATTGCCGAGGCCCACTGAAAACAGACGCCCCACGCCGGGGGCAGAATCGATGTGGGCAGTGATGGATCCGTCGAGTTTGTATGAATTACCCCGGAGACTGTTGGAGTTCTCCAGATAATCCTTCACGGGCAGAACTGCCATCGTCCGGTAAGGATCACTGACGCTTTTGTAGAGGAAAAATCCGCCTCCAAGCGCGCCTAGAAAAAGGGCAACAGTAATCAGAATCCAGAGGGGATGAGCAGACGAACTTGCGCGGCGGGCCATGGCCTCAGTGGAATGGAGGAAGTCGCAACCCGCAAGTGGAAAGGGCAAATCGAAATATTCCCGGGAGAATGTCTATTCCCATCGTGAACTCTTGCATCCGGCATACGCGAGGATCACTCCCAAGATGACATGGGCACCAAGAACCCATACGGACAAGGGGACCGACGCGAGGCTCTGCGCCCCTTGCGCAGTATTCGGATTCTGGCTCACCATCTGCACGGCGTCAAAGAGGCGGGTGTCCCGCAAAGTCTGAATAAAGCCGGCCCATCCCCAGTATGAGGCGATGAATGGACGTGTGATCCAGGCGAGCGCAGCAGGCAATGCGAGGACAGCCCCGCTTAATGGGAGCTGGAATCCCAC
>JAYUPM010000180.1:0-1789 GCA_043760145.1 Spartobacteria bacterium | reverse complement strand
ACATCGACCCCTGCTTTTATGGCAAGTTGCGATTTGGCCCGGTTCTCATCAAGCCGGGTCATGGCAAACCATTGATCGGCCGGGAGTCCCTTTGCGTTGTTCATCGCGATCAGGCAGTTCGTGTTGCACGGATTGCCCACCACCAGGATCCGCACATCTGGCGCGGCATTCTTTTCAATCGCCTTGCCTTGCCCAATGAAAATCCTCCCATTGATCCCGAGCAAATCCTTGCGTTCCATCCCGGCCTTGCGCGGCACACTCCCCACCAGCAACGCCCAATTCACACCGGCAAATCCTTCCTCGAGGCTGGCCGTCGCGACGATCCCTTTTAAGAGCGGGAATGCGCAGTCTTGCAGTTCCATCACAACACCGCTCAAAGCGCCCAAGGCCGGCTCGATCTCGATCAAGTGAAGGATCACCGGTTGATCGGGTCCGAACATGGAGCCGGAAGCGATCCGGAACAGAAGCGAATAACCGATCTGCCCGGCGGCCCCGGTGACTGCGATGCGAATGGGAGTTTTCATAAAAGAGATGATATTTAGCAGTTAAAAATCGGGGTGCAGACTTCCGCAGATGCGATCGGATTCAGCAACCTTTTAAAGCGACGGGTTGCCGCTGCCAGAAGATTCATTGATTCGACCAGTGCGGATTAGGACGCCTCGGATCCGGTCGATTATTTTCCTCAAAGCGGGTTGCTGATTCCATTGTGAAATCGGGTTTGCCAGGCGCTGGCTCCAGTTGGATTGGGCGACTGCCCCTGGAACATTAAAGCGCTGGGTCGTGGCCAAAAGGTCTGTGATCATGCAAACAACGATCCACGCATTACACTTAAATAATACCTCAAGTAACTGCGCATGAACGCTTTCAAATGATGTCACCATTGGGATATCCAGCCCCGCCCATCCGGCAAATTCCCGGACTTCCCACCATGTGAAATCGCGAAGCGCCGCCATCTCTTGCGGCCGCTCAAGCGCCTCTTCAATCACCTTCATCCACCGCTCCCATGTGGCGCGCAGCGGTTCGTGGTCATGCGTGGCGAACGTGGCAACCGAAAGCCGATCATATTCATTGCCCGGGATCAATCGCGTCTCCGGCGTCCGCTCCCAGAAGGGAATTCGGAACCCCGGGATTTGCAACTTCTTCAAACTGGGCCGGACATATTTTGGGACAGTCCCGAGATCTTCGCCGATGAGTCGATACTCGCCCGTCTCTTTAAGGAGCACCCGCAGAAATTCCTCTCCCGCCGCCTGATTCAACTGGCGCGATTGTTCCGAGTCATCGTCGTGCGCATGGAAGCGAGGCAACTCACCGCCCGTCGCCGCTTGCGCTTCCTCGGGAGTCATCGGAAGGAATTCCAAATTGCGTTCCGGTCGCCATGGAAATGCGTAAATCCGGAAGAAGCCGAGGATATGATCAATCCGGAAAAGATGAAACACATCGCGCACCATTCGGACGCGCTGGCGCCACCAGGCGAAGTTGTTCTTGCGCATCCGATCCCATCGATAAAGCGGGACTCCCCAGTTCTGGCCCCACTTGCAAGTAAACGCGTCGTCCTTGAAAAGCGGTTCGGGCGGGGCCCCGCCACTCCAACGATGATCAAAAAGATCCGGGGCCCCGAAGACATCGGCACTGTAATAACTCACCCCGAACGGGACATCGCCCATCAGCGCAACACCGCGGCTTTCCGCATGTTTCTTGGCGTCCTCCCATTGGCTCCACGCGATCCATTGAATGAACATAACGAAGCGAATCTCGATGGTGAGTTCGCGCTGTTTGGCGGCGGGCAGGG
>JAYUPM010000179.1:0-1793 GCA_043760145.1 Spartobacteria bacterium | reverse complement strand
GGAGGGAGAGGCGACTGCTCGTAGACGATTCTTCTCTTTCCGGTATCTGCGAGAATCTGCGAAATCTGTGGTTAAAAAGTTCTCCTCTGTGGGATGGCAACGAACCGTAAACCACTCCTGAAAGAGAGGGCGAGCCAGGGGCAGCTACGAGAGCCGGACCAGGTCGCGCAGATACTGGACCCAAATAAAGAGCATGCCGCGCCACGAATACCGGACCTCGCCCGAGGCGGTCTGGCGCAGGACACCGGTCGCGATGTTATGGCTGATTTGCGAGCGGAGATCTTTTTGGATCTCGGCATGGATCTGACCGGGATCGATTGGCTCAAGGGAATCCGCGCTCACTGCATGGAGGGCGAGAAATTCACAATGGCTTTCATAGAGCTCAGGGAAACTGCGGTCGTCTCGGAGCCGGTTGACCTCCCATTGCGGCACAAGCTTGAGGCTGTAGGAGAAAGGATAATTCCAGGTCGTCCAGATTTTGCCGTCCTTGGCCCGGGACGAGATGCTGAAGTAATAGAAACTCACCCCATGTTGTTGGATCAGGCAGATTGCAGCCTGAGTCCGGTCGGATTCCCGATAAAAGAGCCGGAAGAATTGCTGGTAATCTTCCCAATCCCACCCGCAATCCTCCAGATGCTCAAAGCCCGCTGTCTCCACTTCGGAGGTTAACTCCGGCAGGGGGGGGAACGCCTCGCGGTTGGGGGCCGGTTTTTGACGGAGAGTTTTTTCAAGGGGAAGCGAAAGCTTGCGGACCCGTGTGAGGATTTCCACCCACGGGAGAAAGAACCAGAGGAGGGCGAGAAAAATGCCCGCGTAAATGTTTTCAAAAAAAAGCCAGCCCCCAAGAAAAGAGGAGGCAACAATCCCGAGCGCTCCCAGCTTTTGAAGGACGATGCTCTGGAAGCTGCGCAGGCTCACGCTGAGCACCACGACGCCGAGGATTAATAAAAAATTGGAGAACACAGGAAGAAAGGCGGATGAGCAGCGATGGATCGGGGGCGGTCAACCCCCGATTTTGGCGACGATGTGGTGTTGTTGGAGAAAGGGTTCGAGTTCTTCGGGACCGAAATCTGGGAGGAACGCGCCATTTTCGAGGAGAAGTGTCGGTGTAAGGCGTTGCCCGGAGAAATCAATCATCTCATCGTAATCGGCGCGATTGGCGATGACATCGATGAGTTCGTATTGATAGCCGCGGGCGTCAAGCCATTCCCGGGCGGCAACGCACCATGGGCACCAAATTTTGACGTATAGCTTCAAGGGGAAAAGCGGAAAGCGGAAAGCGGAAAGCGGAAAGCGGAAAGCGGATGATGATACTAGCGCGAATTCATTACTGGGTCTGCGGTTTTTTGCTCCGCGCATAATTTCCCACATTCTTTTCGTAATTGATCAAGCCAGCCGCGATTTCCTCTTTCTTCAGGATTCGCGTGGTTTTGGTTTCGATCCGGAAATTTGTGCCGTCCAACTGGAGGACAATTTTGGTTCGCATCTCCTTGAACATCAGCACCGGAAAGACATCGCCTTTATCCATGACCCACTTGGAACCATCGGCAAGCTCGACCGGGGTTTCGGCGAGAAGGGCGGCGTAAAGTTTGTATTCCCTGGCGGATGCCGCGGGCATCAGGCAGCAGAAGGCAAGGAGGCAGAGGATCAATCGCATGGAATGTATGGTGGCCAAAGAATGGCGCGAAAGCAACGGGCTGAAATCGAATTTTCAAGGCCGGGGACCGGGCGTATCTGTTTAGCGCCCCCCAAGGTTTGTCGTTCCGCATTTATGCGGCAAGGGCGCATTCCCA
>JAYUPM010000178.1:0-1795 GCA_043760145.1 Spartobacteria bacterium | reverse complement strand
GACCCGCAATCCAATCCGAAAGCGCCAGAGGACAGGCGCACTACAAAACGCTCACGCGATAAATAGCGCGCCCATTTATCCGACAGGTTTTGTAGTGCGGCTGTCCTCTGCCGCTTTCGGAAGCGCTTTCCCTACTCCAGAATTTTTACCGCAGATAACTCGGATAAACGCAGATAACGAACCCGGACCGAATAAGTTTGGTTCGGCCTTCTCCCCATCCGCGAACATCGGCATGCAATTCCCCCGACTTCATTCTTGTTTCTTCTTCTCCCTATCCGCCAAATGGATTGGTGAGCCTTTTCCTTCAAAATAGCCCTGTCGAGCTGGAGGTTAGATCCCGCAGATGAGTAATGGTTCAAGTCTCCTTTGTGGTCTGGTGGGATTTGCTCTTTCAAGCATCTGCCTCTTTGGCTGCGATCCGGCACGAGGCCGGTCCGCTCCCGCGAATTCAGTCGGTGAGCCTCAGGACGTCGCGGAGGCTGTGACGGCGGAACTGGCCGCACTCGGAGAAGTGCTCCAAGGCCGTCGAAAATCAGAGGATGCAACTCCATTGGTGAGCCGTTTGATTGCGCGCATGGCCGTTGCGCAATCCCGTGGCCAATTGCTCAGCGACTTCTTTGCAACGAGCTTTTCTCAAGCTGCAATTCCTCCCGAGTCGGAGGAGAAGTTGCGGGCTTGCCTTCAGGCGAATTGGCAATTGGCCCATAATTATGAGGTCTTAACGCCACAAAGTCTCGCCGGGATGCGCGAAGGCAAAAGCCCGGAGGCAATCGCCGGTAAATTTTTGGGCAAAAAGATGACGATTGTCCTTAGGCAACCTGCAGGAGCAGGCGATCAAGTTTGGTTTACGGCTCTGTTGGAGTGCGATCCGCCCGTGATCGCGCGGCCGGTTGCCCCCGCCATCAAGCGGACCCAAATCTTTCGACCGACGAGCGCGCCGCGTCCTGTCCCTCCGAACTGGGTTCCGCCACGGGCTCGGCAATCCGTTCGATCACGTTCTGCGCTCCCAACGCCGGTTGCGATAGCGCCTCCGGAGATCGTGCAAATCCAAATTGGCGGGACCGTGGACTTGTCTCGCTTTGGAATCCAGGGGCAACAACTCATCGTGCGCGAAATTAATCGTGTGGCCGGGGTCCGCTTTTCCTTGGTGGATACGACCCGGTCAGTCCAGAAAACTTTTCGATATCCCACAAAGGACAATTCCCGCGGAAGGGCTTTTACGAAGTCCTATCCCATCGCCGTGACACAGCAGATTGCGCTCGGGACCGACTCGATCCCCACAACCCGGCATCGTGGATCGCTTCTTGTCCGCCGCGACCGCGTTGCGATCTATCTTATTGATGAACTCGCGCATTCAAACCAGTGCACCATTGCCGTGATTTCGAATTGAACTTCATGCAGGGGTTGAGGGATTTTCATGACCCGGCGTGTGCGGCGATGCTGGCCCGCTTCGATCTGTTGGTAATGGATGAGACGACGGCCGGGCAATACGCCCGGATCACTGCGGAGCTGCGGCACAAAAAGCAACTGCCCGGCACCAACGATCTTTGGATCGCCGCCGCCGCGTTCGCATCGGATTTCCCGCTTGCGAACGCCAGTCAGCGCGACAATCCAGTCTGTTTGGCGTCGGTCTTTTCTTTGATCCACGCCATTGCCTGGTCAAACACTTCCGTGGGCCCCCATGTGTGCCCGCCACTGAATTCAAACGCGCGGAACCGCGAACGGGCAAAGGCATTTTCCGTGTTCTTCAGCTCGCTCTTGTTGCTATCGCTGTCGCCCATAATCATCGCCACGT
>JAYUPM010000177.1:0-4331 GCA_043760145.1 Spartobacteria bacterium | reverse complement strand
CGATCTCTTTGTAAGAGAGGTCATTCTGAAATTTGAGCCGGATCACCTCCTGCTGATTGATGGAGAGCATCTCAAGGTAACCAACCAGCGAACCGGCTAATTCCCGGTTCTCAAGGGCTGCCGCCGGGCCGGGTTCCTCACTGGGGCGTTCCGGGGCGAGCGGATTCATCGGGACGATTCGGCTCTGTTTGCGCTGATAATCGATCGCGCGATTGCGGCAGACTGTGAAGAGCCACGCTTCCGTATGCGCGGCCCGGGCTTCCGCGGATTCCAGATCGGTGTTATGGGCGCGGCACTCGATCCACTTGATAAACGTCTCCTGGACCACATCGCGCGCCGATTCCAATTCCCCGAGAATCCCCCGGGCATAGCGCACCAGCGGCCGTTCGTAACGGTCGAGCAGGGAACGGAGTTCAGCGATGTCCGAAGGCATGGAAAGTCACTGCGTAGACGCAGCTAAGGGGAACCTTATTAGGTAAACCGCCCTTTTCGTTAGAGCAACCTCCCGTCGCTTTGCATGGGCATTGCGTTGAAAGAGACTATGGAGACACGGGACGGAAAAGCGACGGGACGTCGCTGCCACGACGAAAAAGCGATGGGACGTCGCTGCCACGACGGAAAAGCGGCTCAACGTCGGTCCCAGATCAATCCGGGAAATCTTTTGAGGCCGATTTTTTCGTTTTGCGCTTCTCCAGCAGCCACACCAGCCAGATGCAGATCTCGTAGAGCACCACGATAGGAATGCTCAAACTGATAAATGTCACCGGGTCCGGCGTCGGCGCCACGATGCATGACAAAATCAGGATCCCTGTGATCGCGTATGGGCGGGTGCGGGAAAGGAAATCAAAAGAGACCATCCCGAGCAGGGCCAGCACCACGACAGCCACCGGCAGCTCCGAGAGCAGGCCGAACCCTATCGTCAGCCATGAACAAAAGGATGCGTATTTGTTCCAACTCCACATTGTCTTGATCTGCATCTTCTTGGCGTCCTCAAAGAAGAAGCTGAGCGTCTCAGGCAGGATATAATTGTAACAAATCAAGACGCCCACCACGAAGAGGGCGAACCCGGCCATGATTCCTGGAAAGAGGTATTTCTTCTCCTGGCGGGTCAAGGCGGGGAGCACGAACTCGGCGAGGAAATAGAGAAGAAATGGGAATGCAACGACGATACCGGCATAAAAAGCCATTGTCAGGGAGAGCATGAAGGAACCGGCGATGTCGGTAATCACCAACTGCCCGGGCAAACTGGGATCGACCTTTTCCAGCGGGGCCTGGAGGACGCGCATCAGGTCGGTCCGGTAGAAAAACGCCCCGACCATGGCAGTTACAAGGGTGCCGACGATCTTAAGGACCGTCCAGCGGAGATCCTCCATGTGGTCGAGAAAGGGCTTAATAACCTCACCGTTATTTTTCTCACGAAATTGAAAGAGCTTCGTCAACCAGGACATGGGGCGCAGAACGTAATGCGGATCCGGGCGATTGCAGAAGAAAAATTTGCGGATGCAAAAATGGGAAAAGGGCAGGCGGCATGAATGGAGTCGATGGCCCCTAAAGCAGCGAAAAAGATGGCGAGCCGAGGCCATTGGAATGAAACGAGATCGACCTATTTCGCGATTCCCCTACCGAAACAGAGATTTTCCCTTGGACCGCGCCTCAGGGCGTTCCTATGCTAGGGGTATTACATGAACCCTGATATTCAAAAGGCCGTTGACTCCGGCAAACTCACTCCTGGCGCGGCCGCTGCCCTCGATCAACTTCAACCCGGCACCTACGTCACACACAAGAGTTGGGGCTTCGGGCAGATCGAATCGCTCGATTTTTTGGTGAACCAAATGACCATTCATTTCAAGGGGAAGAAGGGCCATCCGATGCAGTTACAGTATGCAGCGGAGTCCCTCGTCCTGATCCCAAGCGACCATATCCTTGCCCAGCGCGCTTCCAATCTTAAGGGCGTAAAAGAGCGGGCAGCCAACGATCCCGTGGCTCTTTTCCGCCAGATCATCACCGGCTTCGGCGGGAAAGCCACCCAGGATCAAATTGCGCAAACCCTTATTCCTGATGTGTTTAGCGAAGCGGAATTCAAGCGCTGGCTCGATTCCACCAAAAAAGCCCTCAAGAAAGATGGCCACTACGCAATTCCGAGCAAGAAGAGTGAACCGTTTGAGCTGCGGGACGGCCCGATTTCACATGCGGACGAATACATCGCCGCATTTAACAGCGCCCGGCAGGTCAAGGATCAGGTCGCCACGCTGGAAGTGATCTTAAAAAACCTCTCCGAGTTCACGGATCCAGGCTCGCAGCTGGCCACCGTGATCCGCACCGCCAGTGACACAGCGCGCAAAAGCCAGCGCCTGAATATCGCCCAAGCCCTGAGTCTCCTTCTTTCCCGCGACGAAATCGTCGAGCGCACCGGGGTCCTCAAGGTGGACGCCGATGCCCCCACCGTCGCCAGCTTTCTTCAAGCCAGTGAACGGCAGCTCCCTGCCCTCCTCGGAGAAATTCCCGCCGCCAAATTGAAGCGGGTCCTCTCCGAATTGCCGAAGGCTTTCAACGACGACTGGACTCTTAAAGCGGTTGACCTTGCCCTTCGCGGCAATAGCCGGATCGTCGCGGAAGTGGCGCGGCTCCTGGTGGAAAAAGGGAAAACTGAAGAACTCAAGGGTGCCTTGTCCCGGGCCATCAGCGAGCATTCCATCACGAGTGATGCATTGCATTGGCTGGCGCGGGAACGCCGCGGACCGTTCAGCGAGTTGGCCGGGATCCGGCTGTTGAGCGCGATCGTTTCGGCCCTTGAGCGCGAGCAATTCAGCGAGAAACGCGACCGCAAACTCCATGACCTGCTTCTTGGAGACAAAGAACTGCTCACCGACCTTATCCAGGACGCCACTTCCGAAGAGCTGCGTGAAACGATGCGCCGGATTATCATGGCCACGGTGTTTGAGGAGCTCAACAAACGCTCCCTGCTTGGCCGGATCATCCGCCAGTATCCTGAACTTCAATCGATGATATCGGGCGATAGCACTGAGAAACAGGAATCGCTTATTGTCTCATGGAGCAGCTTGGAAAAGCGGAAAAATGATTACGAAGATCTCGTGAATAAACAGATCCCTGAAAATGCCAGGGAAGTGAAGGTCGCCGCTGAACATGGCGATTTTCGTGAAAACTTTGAATTCAAGGCCGCCAAGGAAATGCAGCGCGTATTGATGCGGCGCAAAGCGGAATTGGATAGCGATCTCTCACGCGCCCGCGGCACCGATTTCGCCAACCCCGACCTGACCAAAGTCGCCATTGGGACCAAGGTCACAGTCAAGGAAATCCCCGGCGGCGTGATTGATACCTATACGATTCTGGGCGCATGGGACGGGATACCGGAGGAGAACATCATCAGTTACCAGACGGTGATTGCCCAAGCCTTGATTGGACGGAAAATCGGCGACCAGACGACCACGCCAACCGAACACGGCGAACGCCTCGTGGAAATCCTCACGATCGAAGCGGCCAGCGTCCCCATCCCCGCATAATCCCACCATGTCACTTACAACTATTATCGACGTCCGTGCCCGCCAAATCCTGGATTCCCGGGGCAACCCAACTGTGGAAGCCGATGTGCAGCTCGCGGGCGGCGCGATTGGCACAGCAGCGGTTCCGAGCGGGGCAAGCACTGGCGAGCATGAGGCATGGGAACTTCGCGATGGAGTGAAGGATCGTTGGCTGGGCAAAGGAGTCACCAAGGCGGTGGCCAACATCAACAAGTCGCTCTCCAAGGAACTGGAGGGGATGGATGCCACTGACCAGGTCGCGGTTGACAAGTGCATGATCGCCCTGGATGGGACCCCCAATAAAGCCAAGCTCGGGGCCAATGCGCTGCTCGCCGTTTCCCTGGCCACCGCGAAAGCCTCTGCCAATCAAATCGGCCAGTCGCTCTTCAAATATCTCGGCGGGCCCAACGCCAAGGTGCTTCCCGTCCCAATGATGAATGTGATCAACGGCGGCGCCCATTCAGATGCCCCCATTGATTTCCAGGAATTCATGATCGTCCCAAAAGGCTCGGCCACATTCTCCGAGGCACTCCGGTGCGGCACCGAAATCTTTCACGCCCTCAAGGGAGTGCTCAAGGACCGGGGCCTATCCACCGCCATCGGGGATGAAGGCGGGTTCGCACCCAAACTCGACTCTGCCCACGATGCCTTGGAAACCATTGCCATGGCTGTCAAGAAAGCGGGATACAAGTTTGGCAAGGATGTCTTTATTGCCCTCGACGCGGCCGCCAGTGAATTTTACGACAAAGCTAAAAAACAATACGTTTTCAAAAAGTCCGATGGATCACGCCG
>JAYUPM010000176.1:0-1799 GCA_043760145.1 Spartobacteria bacterium | reverse complement strand
AAAGTCGCGATACCCTGCTCAATGATGTCTGGGGTTACGAGAGCCTCATAGATACCCGCACCGTCGATACTCATATCCGGAGGGTCCGCGAAAAACTCGGGACGGCAGCCGATTGCATCGAGACGATTCGCGGTTTTGGTTACAGGATCGTTGATCCCGAGCGTTAGTAGCTTGTGGAATGCAAGCCGCCCACCTTCAATCTCACTCATGATGGGTTGGATTCTTGCCGCTGTTTTAGCCGGGATACTTGCAATGATCGGGTGGCGGCGAATGGTTTTTCAACATCATTGGCGGCAGCTCGAAAAAATCATCGATGACCTTGCCAATGGGCGGGAACCGAGAAGCTTCGTGTTTTTGGATGGAGGCCGATTTGCTGTCCTCGCCGATAGTTTGGAGAAACTGGCGGATGCCCAGCAACGGCTGCGGCTGCGGCGGACCCGGCAGGAGATGAACCTCCAGACCATCCTGGAGAGCATGGAAGAGGGGGTGATGGTGGTCGATCGCCAGCACCGGATCCGATTGGTGAATCCCACTCTCCTTCGTTTGTTCGAGCTCGAATTTGATCCATTGGGACAGAGCGTGCTCCAGGCGTTGCGCGTTGCCGCTTGCGATGAGCTGGTCACCGCCACGCTCACCCATTGGCAGCCTCAAGAACAACAGATCCCGATCACTTACGGACAACAACCGCGCCATCTCTCCGTCAACGCCACCCCGATGCGCAATCCCTCCGGCGAGGAAGGCGTGGTCACCATCTTTCGCGATGTCACCCGGTTGCGGCAGCTTGAGGATATGCGGCGCGAATTTGTGGCCAATGTCTCGCACGAATTACGCACCCCGCTCTCCATCTTCCGCGGATACCTTGAGAACCTGCGCGATCATCCCAACCTTCCCCCGGAAGAGCTCATGGCGACGATTGCGATTCTCGAAAAACATTCCATCCGCCTCAATGCACTGGTCGAGGATCTCCTGATCCTGGCCCGCCTTGAATCGCGGGAAGTGAGTATGCGCAAGGAACCGTTGGATATTGCGAAATTTCTCGAGGAGATCGTTGGCGATTGGAAACTGCAGAGCGCGCGCAAGGAGATCCGGTTGGAACTCGATATCGCTCCCGACCTGCCCCCGCTTCATGCCGACGCTTTGCGCATGCAGCAGGTGATGAATAATCTTGTCGATAATGCCATCAAATATACGCCCGCTGGTGGGAAGGTTTGTGTCCGCGTTGCGTTGCGCGAAAACGAATTTGAGTTATTGGTCCAGGACAACGGGATCGGGCTTTTACCCGCGGATTTACCGCATATCTTTGAACGCTTTTATCGGGCAGACAAGGCCCGGAGCCGCGAACAGGGGGGCACAGGCTTGGGGCTCTCCATCGTAAAACATATTGTCCAGAACCACGGGGGCCGGGTCATGGCCGAGAGCGTTTATGGCGAGGGAACAGTGATCCGCCTCCGGTTTCCGCTCGATCCGGAGTCTTCCAAGGTGATGCCAATCCCGGTGGAGCCAACTCGCGGCAGCGTCATATCTGTTTAGCGTGCTTCCGAGGTTTGTAGTTCCGCATTTATGCGGCAAGGGCGCCCGCCCACACTTCCTCATTCTGACTATTGACTTCGCCTCCCCGGACCGGCTGAAGCCGGGACTACAAACTTGCGCCCGGATTACGCTGCCTCCGCGGGATGAACGCTCAACATCGGAGATTCCAAGGCCTTGTGAAAATCCGTGATCAGTTCCATGTGCCCGTCGAAATCCTCAACCAGGGCCGACATGCTCTCCACCCAATCGCCGGTGTTGTAGTAGGCAAC
>JAYUPM010000175.1:0-1799 GCA_043760145.1 Spartobacteria bacterium | reverse complement strand
AATCGGTATCCAGCATAATTTTTTGAGGCTTCCGTTTCACGACGGAAGCCTCTTTTTTTCCCTATGAAAACCCGCGCAGGTCAATTGGTCGAAGTCACTGTGGTCGATGTCGCTTTTGGCGGCAAAGCTGTCGCCCGTCACGAGGGGAAGGTTTATTTTGTCCCATTCGCGATTCCCGGAGAAAAGATCACGGCCCGGGTGGTGCGCGAGAAGAAGAACTTTGCCGAGGCCGAACTCGTGTCCGTGGATGAACCGGCCGCCGCCCGGGTCGAGCCGCCGTGCCCTTATTTCGGCCGATGCGGCGGCTGCGCCTATCAGCACATCAATTACCAGGAACAGCTCCGCATAAAAAGTGGGCAGGTCGAACAAACCCTGCGGCGCGTCGGCCGGCTCGAGCACGTCCCGATGGAACCAATCATCCCGTCCCCGAAAGAATACGGATATCGCAACCGGATCCGCGTCCATGTGGATGGAGCGGTCGCCGGATTCTATGCGCTTGGTTCCCATACGCTCATCGATATCGCGCAGTGCCCAATTGCCCGGCCTGAGGTGAACGAATCGCTTCGCCGGCTCCGGGCCGCGGCCCTTCAGGATGGCGATTATGCGTTGCGGGCACCGGGCGGTGGCGGCCCGTTTTTTGAGCAAACCAATGAGCCCGTTGCCCGTGAGATGGTGGCGCTTGCAGAGCGTAAGATCCGCCGTGGGCAACATCTCCTTGTCGATGCTTTTTGCGGGTCCGGTCTATTTGCCAAACACCTCGCGCCGCTCTTCGAGAAAGTCATTGGCATCGACGAAAACAGTCATGCAATCGAAAGTGCCCGCCGGACGGCTCTTGCCCATGAACACTACGTTTGCGGCGATGTCGGCACGCACCTGGGTGACATTCTTGGAAGCCACCCCATGGACGCGACCACGGTCCTGCTCGATCCGCCTGCCACCGGGGTTCCGCCTCAGGTGATGGATATGCTCATCGGCGCACGCCCCATCGAGCTCCTCTATGTTTCGTGCGACCCGGCCACCATGGCACGCGATCTGGCCCTCCTCAAAAGCAGCTACCGGCTCGAGTCCGTGACCCCGCTCGATATGTTCCCCCAGACCGCCGAGATTGAGGTCATCGCCCATCTATCGCTCGTGGTTTAACGGGCGCGGTTATGCTCGACGATCCGCCTGATGACCAACGGCCTCTGGTGGAGGTGGGACGTTTCGAGACCCTTTCCCAGGCCCGCGAACATGGATTGGTTCTTGCCGCGATGGGAATTGCGCATTGGGTTTTTCACGAAGGCAGGGAGTTTGTTCTTAAGGTCGAGGAACCCGCCCGGGAACAGGCGCGCGAGGAACTCGCAAAGTATCAAGCGGAACCGCCCCACGCGCAGGTCATCGATCCTCTGCCCGAGTCAAAGACAAGTTACCTCTCGCTCTGGATCGTGGCATGGCTCATGGGCGGCTTTTGGTTTCTACAAAACCTCATGCCAGCCGCATGGCTGAGCCGGGGCGAGATCGCGAGTATCGCGATTGTGGCTAATGGCGAATGGTGGCGGCTCCTCACTGCCCTGACTTTGCATGGCGACCTCTCCCACTTGCTCGCCAACATGGCCGCCGGACTGTTGTTCGCAGGATTCCTCATTCCCCAGCTCGGCAATGGCGGCATCAGCTGGCTCGCGATCCTTGCCAGCGGGATGCTCGGCAATGCCCTGAATGCGTGGTTTTACGGGACCCGCAATCACCTTTCCATTGGTGCCTCCACCGCAGTCTTTGGCGCGTTGGGATTGTTGGTCGGCTTGGAGGTTCTCTCACGTTTC
>JAYUPM010000174.1:0-1803 GCA_043760145.1 Spartobacteria bacterium | reverse complement strand
GCGCCGCCGATCATCCCATGGGCCGCGTGGAATCAAGCGAGATCCGGTTCGTCGCGCTCATTCGCGGAATCCCTTTGCGCATCGCCGCCGCTCCCAATTACGAAGGCGATCAGCCGCCCACCGGCGTCCCTGCTGAGATTGGCAGCCGCACCGATGCCTCTGTCGATTCCGAGCTCGCGGTCCTCGGCGCATTTTCCAGGACCATCTCGGGCACACTCCAGAATCCTTATTACCGGAGCTTTACCAAAATCGCGGATGCGAAAATGCCGGCGTTGTTGCTCGTATGCCGATTGGACGCGCCGAGTGCGGCGATAGTGAGGCGGATGATTACCGACTCACTCGCCGCCGAAAAAAACGGGCTCCGCGGGTTCGCGTATATCGATTCGCGCGGACTCACCAGCGGTGGTTATGCCGAGGGCGACCAATGGCTTTCAAAAATCGCAAGGGAAGCGCGCAGTCTTGGCACCCCTGTGATTATTGAGCCCAACGAATCGTTGTTCCCCGCCGACTATCCGATGCGCACCGCAGCTTTTTATTTCGGCTGGTATACGGAGCACATCAGCGGACCGATGGCGCACCGGACCGATTGTTTTGTCCCGGGCGCGATCGCGGTTCATATCCATTCCTATTCCGCCGGGACCCTGCGCGATCCGCTTAAACTGTGGTGCGGGCCGCTCCTTGCCGCCGGCGCCGCCGCCACCATGGGCAACGTGGCCGAACCTTATCTGAGCCTTACTCCGCATCTAAATATCTTCCACGAACGATTGCGGGCCGGATTCACTTTTGCCGAAAGCGGATGGAGCTCGGAACGAGCGCTTTCATGGATGACGACCTTTATCGGCGACCCACTTTACCGGCCCTTTCCCGTTGAGCTTTCGCTTGATAACGATGCCCCACCCGGAGAATGGGAGTTATATGCGGCCGGGGCGAAAAAGTGGCTGGTTGATCCGATCGCCGGGACCACGCAACTGAAAGCTTCCGCAGAACAACTCCGGAGCGGAGTAATCATGGAAGGGCTGGGACTATTGCAAATGGAGACCCTGCCCGCCGAAGCCGCCGCCTCGTTTGCCCAGGCCCGCCTTTTTTATACAGAGTCGGCCGATATCATAAGAGCGACACTTGGCGAGGTTGCAGCATTGCGGGTCTTGAAGAAAGAACCCGAAGCCCACAAGGCGAAGTAACCACAAAGGCACCAAGTGAACAGTGAACAGTGAACAGTAATCAGTGGTCAGTAATCAGTAACCAGTGATCAGTGTTGGGGCAAAAAGGAACAAGGGCGAATCACGAATCACGAATCACTGACCACTGTTCACTGATTACTGATTACTGACCACTGTTCACTGATTCCTTGGTGGTTAATTCTTCCGCTTTTCTTCGAGGACGAGGACGAGGACGAGGAGAGCCTCACATCAAAGGCGGAGGAGAGAGCTTATCCACATACCACGCCCATAACGCCGGGCCGGTAAATATCCAGACCATTGCGGCCGCCGCTAGATACGGCCCGAATGGGATCTTTGCCGACCATTCGCGCTTGCCCACCACGATCGTGAGTATCCCGATCACGGATCCCAGGACCGAAGCCCCCATGATGGTAAAGACCACCGCCTGCCATCCGAGAAATGCCCCGATGGCCGCAATGAATTTCACGTCGCCGAACCCCATTGCTTCACGCGGGATGGTGATCTGGGTGAGTTGTCCACGGATCGTTTTTACCTTCTCCAGTTCCCATTTCCGTTTGCCGACCTGGAGGTGCTCATACTCGAAATCCAGGAGGACATCGCTAAATTTGTCCCCGTCGATTTC
>JAYUPM010000173.1:0-4359 GCA_043760145.1 Spartobacteria bacterium | reverse complement strand
ATCTGCGGTTCAAACTCCGGATCTTTTTAACCGCAGATGGCTCAGATTGGCGCAGATACCGGAAAGAGGAGAATCGTCTACGTGCAGTCGCCTCTCCCGGCATTTATCTGCGTCCCTCTGCGAGAATCTGCGCAATCTGCGGACCCAGTGAGAGACTTCCATCAGGGGTTCAATGATGGATTTTTGAGAGCGCAGGCGGCCGAAATTATAGGCAAGAAAATGTTTCCACCCCAAATCTTCCGACCTTTCTTCCGCCTTCCTGTGAGATGCCTGTGTTGGCGTTTCGTGCCCACCGGCGGCCAGCAACTGTTGTTTTTTGTTCTTCGGGAATCCAACCGGTTTAGCGATCTGCGCGCCTCGGCCAATTTTATTTTTGAAAGGCACAAAGCGGTAACGCCCTAGGTAAACGGCATAAAACCGGGATAAAATAAGCGGTTGAATAAATTTGCTGACGTGCATGGCAAGGGGCGTGCTAGAGACGCCGCCGCCGAACCCCGGCAAACAAACAACCCCTACCAACCAACCTATCAAAAGAACCCAATGACCAAACATAGCATTGCCAAGTTTTGCACACTCGCCGCAGGAATCCTTGTGATTCCAACTGTGAGCTGGGCAGGCACCGCCGCTCCCGCAAAAGAGACCAAGGAAATCAAGGAAATCGTCAAGGAATCATGCATCACAGGTGATATCGGCGTGTCGGTGACGACCGCTTACCTCTCCCGTGGCGTGGTGCAGGAAGACACCGGCTTCATTGCCCAGCCTTATTTGAACCTCTACTTCAAACTCTATGAAGGCGAAGGGTTCGTGAACAAGATCCGGCTCAACCTCGGTCTGTGGGCCAGTATCCACTCCGAAAAAACAGCCGCCACTCCCGGAACCCGCCTCGGCTCGTTCTATGAGTTCGACTGGATGCCCGGCATTGCAATGACGTTCGCCAAGAACTTCACCGCGACTCTGAGCTGGTTTGACTTCGACTTCGTCAGCAGCGGCGGCCGTTCAGGCAACCTGAACCTCAACCTCGCGTATGATGACTCCGAGTTGCTGGGCGTCTGGGCCCTCAAACCTCATGTGACCGTTATGAAAGCGTTCATCGGCAACCCAAGTGGCCATCCCGGCGCTGACAACTCCTGGTATTTTGAAGCTGGTATCGCTCCAGGATTCCCGATCGGTCCTGTCACTGTCACCATCCCTGTCACCGCAGGATTTGGGGATAACAACTTCTACGCTGGCGACACCCTCGGCTATATCTCAGCTGGCCCGACTGTCTCCATGCCCTTGAAGTTCATCCCAGAATGCTACGGCTCATGGACCGCTTCAGTCAGCGCTCTCTATTATTACCTCAGCGACAACAATGCCGCTTTCAATCGCGGCGACCACAACAAGGTCGTCGGCACATTCACCTTAAGCGCAGCGTTCTAACTAACCCTTGGTTCTTGGCGACTTCGCCGGACACTCGTCCGGCGAAGTTCGCGGGGTTAGGCCTGGCCCCGCTCCCTGCTTCCCGCTCGATCCGCAGCGCATGCTTCTCCTGATTGCTCGATTAATCAGACGCGGGACGTCGCTGCCACGTCCGGCAAAAAATTGCGTGCTTCAAACCACCCGAGCAAACTACCTTTACGCGGAGTCCAAATTTTCCGCATGAAACACCATCGCATTCTTCAATCCCTCTTCACCGCCTCCTTGCTGCTGCTCCCCGCATTGGCGCAAGCCCACCCCGGCCATTCCGCCTTTGATCCATCAGTTGGGCTGCCGCATCCAGGACACGAATCCGAATGGGCTTTGGTGATGATCTTGATGGCGCTGGCGGCTATTTCCATTGGTGCCCGCTGGATCGTGAGCCGGCGCCTGTAGTTAATTATTGCGACAGCGTTTTATCGTGCGGCAGTCCTCTGCCGCTTTCAGAGTTTGTCGTTCCGCATTTATGCGGCAAGAACGCACACCCACACTTCTTCATTTTTCATTCTGACTATTGACTTCGCCTCCCCGGACCGGCTGAAGCCGGAACTACAAACCTGCTCCCGGGCTAACCGGCGCTAAACGGATACTGAAAGCCGCCCCTCCGACTGCGCGCTGCTCACTCTCCCCTCTCCTTCCCCTCCGCGAGTTCCTTGCACCGCTTCAAATCAAGCTTGCCGCTGGCCAAAACCGGGATCGTCTCAACCCGTTCGATCCGCTTGGGAATCCAGAGATTAGGGAGCCCCGCTTCGACTAACTGACTGCGCAACTGGGCCTGGTCAATGTCCCGCGCGGCGAGCAAAACGAGCGCTTCCCCCTTCGCTTCATCCGGGACCCCGGCAATTGCGATCAGCCTTTCATCCGCTGGGACTTGCAGCACTTCGTTTATCTTCGACTCAATGGTTTCGTGCGGAACCATTTCTCCGCCGATCTTCGAGAACCGTGAAAGCCTCCCTTCAATAAACAGGAATCCGTCTTCATCGAACCGGCCGAGATCCCCCGTTTTAAACCATCCATCGTGCAGCACTTCCGCCGAGCGCTCCGGGTCATCGAGATATCCTTCGAACACATTGGGTCCTTTCAGCCAAAGCATCCCGGTATCATGCAGAGTCAGTGCCGAGCCGGTTTCCGGATCACGGATCTGTGCCGCCATTCCCGGGGCCAGTTTCCCAACCGACCCGGCCCTGCTGCTCGGCTGCACACTTAATCCAGGAACCGGCTTTGGTTCCGGCAAATTCACACTCGCAACGGGCGAAGTCTCAGTCAGTCCGTATCCTTGCAGAATCTCTTTTCCGAACCGGACCCGGAAAGCTTCGGCCAATTCCGCAGGCAATTTCTCGGCGCCGGTTACAATCAACTCAAGCGATTGGAGTTGGGCGGGCTCGACTTTGCGCAAGTAACCCCGAATAAAAGTCGGCGTGGAGCAAAATAGAGTGACTCGATATTTGGCTATCAGTTGGGCGTTCTTCGTAATCTCCAAGGGGGATGGATAAGTCACTGCCCGGATACCTTCAATGATCGGATACCACAGGGTAACAGTGCATCCGAAACTGTGGAAGAAAGGGAGACACGCGAGCAAACTATCACGCGGATTCATGTTCAGCATGGCCGCGAATTGGGTGACATTTCCAAGCAGATTCCTATGACTTAACACCACCCCTTTCGGGTCGCCGGAACTCCCGCTTGTAAATAACACCACCGCCTCATCCCGATCCCCCACACGCGGCAGCCCAAGCGCGCGCGCCAGCCACATCCCGGGCGTAACCAGCACCACTGCCCGCCACATTAAAATCGCCATCTTTAAACCTGGCATCACTTCCTCAAGATACAGGCAATGGGTGGGCCACGGAAACTCCGGGAGCCGCTTCACCACAGCGTTTGAAGTGATGCAATGCTGAAGATTCCCGATGCGAATGGAGGCTTCAATCGCCGCCTTCCCGAGTGAGAAATTAAGGTTGACCGGCACTTTCCCGGCAAGGACCACCGCGAGGTTCGCTATGATCCCGGCTTTGCCCGGAGGCAGCACAATTGACACCCGGTGATGGGGACATTCATCAGATATCTTCCTGCTTAATGCAATTGCCGCCGCCAGTAACATCCCGCGTGTCAGACGGGAGTGATCCATCCCATCAATCACTGCCACCGAGAACTGCCTCTTCTTTAACCCCCGGATGCATGCTTCGCCCAGATGCGCGCGAAGGCTCTCCCGTTTCTGAAAACAAAATTCACCCAGCTTCAGGAACTCTTCACGGAGAGTCGCAATATCAGCGTCCCGCGCCCCAATCGGCGCTCCAAATGCAATCGTCACCGGATATGGCAACAGCTTTGGCCACTTGAAAAAATATTTGCCTCCTTCAAATGAAAAGATCGATCCCCAGAGTTGATCCAGCCAGACCGGCACCACCGGGCAGTTGGCAGAGCGCGCAATCAATTCGTATCCACGCTTGAGCCGGAGTAGGATCCCGGAGCGCGACAGTTCACCCTCCGGAAAAATGCAGACCACTTCGCCGCGCGCAATCAGTTCCGCAGCCGTCTTGAGGGCCCCCTTGGCGTGCTGGGGCGAGATCGGGATTGCGCGGATCGCCCGGAAGATCGGGTTGAGCAGGGGTAATTTGTAAATCGCCTCATACACCATAAACCGGATCGGGCGCGGACAGGCCATCTGTAGAACAAGCGCATCCACCCAGGTCAGGTGATTGGGCAAAAGGAGAAAGCCTCCTGAGGGCAGGTTTTCCGCCCCATGGATGCGCACTTTATAGACGAACCCGGCGAGCAACACCCCGATCCGGCGAAGCAGTCGTTCAGTGAAAGAATTTTTCGGGGTTGAATCCACGGGACCGACAGTAGGCAGATGGCGCGGACGGGGGGAAGCGTTCTCATCCTCGTCCCTCGTCCCTCGTCCCT
>JAYUPM010000172.1:0-11798 GCA_043760145.1 Spartobacteria bacterium | reverse complement strand
GGAGCAGTTTGAGGATATCTGGCGTCTCCAAAAGCGCGTGGTAATGGTTCGGTAGCACGCACCATGCGACCGTTTGCGACGCGTGCTCCCGCAGAACTTCGAGCAATTCGAAGGAGAACCTATCGATGCGTTCCCGGGAAAAGCCGATATGAGGCATGTGCTCGTAGCAGGCCGCTGTGATTAGAAAATGCCTGGGTCCGTAATTGGGAAAGTGCGGGGGAGAATGCCACGGATACCCCCGGCTCTTTCGCCACGCGATAAGTTCCTCTCGCTGCCGCACAGTTAACTCCCGCCAGATATACCGGGCCTCGGACACATTTAAGGTTCGTAGTTCCGCCTTCAGGCGGTCGGATATTTTTTTGCTAAAACCGCCTGAAGGCGGAACTACGAACTTTGTCCAAGACCGCCTGGAGGCGGGACTACGAACGGCAATCAACCCCCGTGCACCGCCCGGATATAGGCCAGGAGCGCCGCCTTCCGCCCCGTATCCAGCTTGGTGCGATCACTCATATCATCCACGATTTCCACCCAGCGCGGCAGCGAGAACGTGCTGACGGGATCCGCCAGATGACAACTCGTGCAAGGCCCGGCGAAGATCCGGCGTCCTTCCTTAAGAACGGCTTCCGAGGTTCCCGCAGACCCGACCATCGCTGCGGTGACAGGCGGGGCGACTTGGGTCGTGACGCAGCCGGCGAAGGCAGCGCAGCCCGCGGCGGCAAGGGCGATCAGATAGAATTTGAGGCGCATGGCGATGGGCATCATGGGAGTGAGGGACTCAGTCTTAAAAATGAACCTGGTCAACCTTTTTCCCCTCCCCAAATGGACGGCTCACGCCTGCGGCAGCTCGGCCCCCGTTCGTAGTTCCGCCTTCAGGCGGTCTGGGATTTTTTGCTAAAACCGCCTAAAGGCGGAACTAGTGCGCCCCGCCTACTTCTGCGAGTTGCGCTTGTTCAGTTCCTCGTAAAGCTTCATCGCGCCAAACACGATGAGCAGCGGTTTGATCAGCCCCACGCAAAGCCGCAACAGCCCTGCAATCAAGCGGGTAATGGGAAAGATGGTCAGAAAGATTCCAGCCGCGAATGCGATCCCGACGGCTTTAGCGGGTTCATCACGCACAAATTCCTCGGCGCGCCCGCGTATCTCCTCAAGGTTCGGGTTGCGCAATGCGGATTCGGTTTGTTCAGGTTCGGTGTTGGCCATGATGAAAGGAAGGGTTGGTTCCGACTAGACCGGAACCGGTTGCGAATTTCAATGGATGCTTCGCCTCCCGGCGGGATCGGGCGTGTCTTTTTAAAACAAACCGGCCCGTAATTCTTTAAACGCCGACCCCAAATGCGCGATCACATCTGTTGCCACCAGCGATTCCTCCGACTGGTTTCCCCTGTAAATCGCAAGTTCCGCCGCCCGCCCGCACACCCACGCGCCCACCCGCGCTGCATCGTAAAGCGGCAGGCGTTGTCCGGCCATCGCGGCGCACACTCCAGTAAGCACGTCGCCCATTCCCCCCGTCGCCATCCCGGGCGATCCCGTTGAGTTGTAAGAAACCGGAGAGCCGCGCTCCGCCACGATTGTCCGCGCCCCTTTTAAAAGCAGCGTATGCACCGTGCCCGCAATAAACGCATCGACGCTCTCTTGTCGGGGGCGCGAGGCTGATTGCGGGTCGAGCCTTTGCATCTCACCGGGATGCGGAGTAAGCAGCCTTGGACCCTTGCATTGATCAAGGATTGCACGTTCTTCGGCGAGCGCGTTTAAGGCATCGGCATCGACAATCATCGGGCGCGGGACCGAGCGGATCAGGGTCCGGATATCATCCCAGTGAAGCGGGCCGAGTCCTGGCCCGATGGCGAGGACATCGAAGCGCGCATCGAGCAATTCGAGATAGGAGCGAACCGGTTTAACCATCACCTCGGGACGCGCCATCGACGCGATCAATGGTGCCAGCTCCTCCAACGTGTAGAGCGTCACCAAGCCGCCGCCTGCCTTCACACATCCATTGGCTGCGAGAACCGCTGCCCCGGTCATTCCTGAGGATCCGGCCAGGATTGCGATTCGTCCAAAATCGCCTTTATGCGAATCAAAACCCCGGCGCGGGAGAAGAGCTGCCAGGCTTGATCCGGTGGCAACGGTTGTCGAAGAAAAGGATGAAAAAGGAGAGTGGGCATCTTGCCCTCTTTCTTCTCTGTCACGGCAGCCACGTCCCGCCTCTTTCTGCTCGAGCGCGGAGAGCGGCAGGACACAGAGACGGCCGACATAGCGGGTGGCGTCATCGCGGATCAGGCCGCGTTTCGCGAACCCGATTGTGAGCGTAAAATCCGCCTCGACAGTTGCCGGGTCGGCCGCCCCGGAATCGGCATCAAGGCCGGTTGGGAGATCGAGCGCAAAAACGATCGCATCGCCGCTGGCTCGCGTGGTCCGGATCGATTGCGCCGCGGATAGGATCGGTTCCCGCAGCGGACCCGTGGCCCCGATTCCGAGAAGGCCGTCAAGTATGACCAATGCCGTCCCGCCTTTTCCCAAGGGCACGGCCTCCAATGCGCGGAAATTTTTCCGGGTCAAATCGCTCCAGCATTCCTCGCCAAACGCTGGCTCCAGCTCAATGCGCCACCCCGCCAAGGCTAGGTAACGGGCCGCAACCAACGCATCGCCGCCATTGTGCCCTTTTCCAAAAAACACCCGGCAACGTCCCGGCGCAGGGCAAAATTCCTGGACCGCCTCCGCGATTCGCGCCCCGGCTTCTTCCATCAAGCTTTCCGCCGAATCCCCCCGGTTGAATGCGAGTTCTTCGAGCGCCCGCATCTGGGAAGAATCAACGAGCATGGTTTTACCGCAGAGAACGCAAAGAGCGCATGGATAAATCGGGCTCCTGGATCTTTGAGTTCTCTGTGCGCTTTGCGGTTAAAAACATTACCTGTATTTGCTGACAATCGCGCGGGAGAGGGCGGCCGCCAATCGTTGCCGATACGCCGATCCCGTGATGCGATTGCCTTCGCTCCGGTTTGTCAAAAACCCGAGCTCGGCCAGGACCGCCGGGGGACGCGTATGGCGGAGCACATAAAAACCGCGGCGCCGGACCTTCCGGTCCTCGGTGCCCGCGGCTTTCAGCACTTCCCGATGGACCGCGGCGGCGAAGCTCGCGCTCTTGGAGCTGTAATAGTAAGTCTCAATTCCATTGGCACCTTCCCGCGGGGCGGAATTGAAATGAATCGAGATGAAAACCGCGCTGCTCTGCGAATTGGCGATGGAACAGCGCTGGCTTAACCCGATGAAATTGTCCGAGCTGCGGGTCATGACGGTGCGGAATCCGGCATTCTGAAGGAGCGAGCGCAGGCGTTTGGCGACGTCGAGGGCGTAGGTTTTTTCCGCGAGACGCTGGCCGGGAACGCCGCCGCGATCGTGTCCGCCATGGCCGGCGTCGATCACCACGGTCCTGGCGGCGAAAGCGGGCGTCGAGATGAGCAGCCAACAAAAAGTGATCGCGAGGAGGTGGGCCGAAAATTTCATAGAGAGAGCCGACGACAACCTTTGGAAAAGCGCCCCGGAATGCGAGCGCAATTTTCTCCCATCGAACATGGCCCACGGTGGAGTTTACCCATGGTTTTCTTTTGTGCCCAGGCGGTTTGCGAGCGCTTCCAAATGACCGCCGACCGTGGCGTGGGCAATGAATACTTCATCGGCCAGCGCCGCGACGAATTCATTGCGCTTGGCCGCGAGAGCCGCAGTAACGCGTTTCTCGGTGGCGCCGAACGCGGACAAAAGGAGTAGTCGTCCGTCGGCCAGAGGCTTCTTCCAATCCGGAGGCACGCGCTGGGGCAAGGTGCGGGCGGGGCAGATGATGATCGGCTGGGTGCCGCGGAGCAGGATGTGCAGACAATCGCGCTCCACGGGTGAGTGGAAGCCGCTCATCACGACGCGGCCCGCATCCCGCCAGCGCGTCGCTGCATCGTGAGTTCGCAGAATGACATCGCCGGGGCACTTAGCGGAGCAGAAGATAGCGGTCTTCGGCTGGCGGAGAATCCGCACATCCCCAAGGAAATAGAATCGCGGCTCATTTGCTGGCGGTTCAGCGAGCTCGCTCCACGCTCCGACAATGGATGAATCTCCATCACCGCACGGCAGAAGTTCCACATTGCCAGCCTCGACCCAGAACACCGCTTCCTGCCGCCACTGACGTCCAAGCACGACCGCTTCAGCGCGGGTTTTTAATACGATGCCGAATCCTGGCTCTGCGTGAACGAAATCCGCCGAGCCACCCGTCACGGGAAAGAATGCCGCTGAACCGCCGGCCAATTCCACTCGGAGGCCCTCCGTGACAGCGGTGTTCGTCGCAGCGCCGGCGGGACGTCCGTCGGGATTGCACGCGGTCACTATACCAAAGCGCACCGGCAATGCGCCTTCGGGCAGTTCCGCCTTGAAGCGGACTTGCTGGTAGGCAGGGTTCAGCGGGCTCGATCCTTGTTTGTCCATGCGCATTTCCACTAATAGATATTCCACGCGCCACGGGCGATCGTCATCGGCTTCGATCAGACGAGAAATTCATTAAACCACGGCATCGTCTCGGTATTGCTAATGATTCTCAGCGTAGAAAATATCAATTTTAGTTTGTCGGCAATGGCGAAGGGTGAAATCCGATGCTTCCACAGAAACCCAACTTTCAGGTTTTTTGTAAATGTCCAAACCACGGCCAATCTTAACGACCCAGCCATTGTCGAAGCGAATTTCACGATCATGCAGGTTCGGATCACGACGCCAATTGAACGCGATGTTGCGGGACTGTAGATCACGCCGGAGCGTCTCTAGGCGGCTATCCACGTCGTCGGAAGATTCGCCTGGCTGCAACCCGGTGGTCAGCTTGATTTCTGTCACTTTTCCGGAACGCACGGCGAGAGCGCAGAACCGGGTGAAATTATCCACCTGATGAGGCAGCCGGACAAAAGGATCATCAACTTCAATCTTCATTGCGGTGTCGATGTAGGGCCGCAGTATTCGCTCATAGGTGTAGCCTGTTGCACCGTCCAAAATTTCGTAGTGCTGCTCCACAAGTCCCATTGGCCTAAGCTTATCCTCAATGTTTATTGATACCCGTTCTGTATCACCCTTTGTTGCATCCACCTTCCGGGTGGGTGCCGCTGGCTCCGCCGCAAAATTGACAACGAGCCCCAACATAGCGTCCAGATAGGATTCGACGTCTTCTTTTTGACCTTCCGCAGCAACCTGTAGGGATGATTCGATTGCCGCCAAGCGCTCCCGAAGGACCCCCTCGGATGCCTCCCGGATGCGGGGAGCTACGGATTCCGCTGTTTTGTAGATGGCAGATGCAAATCCTCGAATACGCGCATTCAGGTGTTCGCGAAGCGCTTTGGCCAGTAGATAGCGCACTTTATCATAGAACGACGAAACCTCGTTGCCTTGTCGGATGGTTGTCCCGGTTCCCATGACATTCGCAACAGATCCCCGAGCGTTATCCAAACGATCTTGGACTTCAGAACTAACGAACTCGTCCATATTGTTGATGATGCCATCCCGTTCCGCTTCAACGACTGCTTGGAAATTCTTTCGGAGACTCTCAAACAGAGGGGCCTGCGATGCCGCAATGTCCACAGGTTCAAGCCCCGCCAAATTGTACTCAGCCTCGATGTTTCCCATATCATCCTGAAGACGTTTCAACTGCCTCGCCGCTTGATCCATAAAAGCATCTAAGTGCACGCGAAGCGCATTCAAGATCGACTCGACTTTCGGAAATACTCGGTCAGCTATTTTGGCTTGAAGGTCGGTTAAGTAACCCCACCTCCCATAGCGGCGCGTCTTCCAGTGCTTGACCAAATCGGCTTTTTCCAAATCCGTTAACACCTCCTTGGATTGCATGGAGATCAAATCAAGATAGACCGGTAGCGTGGCGAAATAGGCCTCCTGGTCACGCGCCAGGAGGCCTAGGGCTTCCCCCGACCGCTCTCCGAAAGTATCGAGGTTCTTCGAGAGAGACGATCGAATCGATTCAATCTCCTCTCTCACCAGCGCGGGGTCAAATTCGCGTTCGAGCGTATTGAGCCGTTCAGAGTAGGAGCGACGGAGCCTTCCCAACACCATCTCCAGACGGTCCTTCAGGATGGTCCGGGATTGTTCGAAACGTTGACTGGCCGACAGAATTTTATAGAGGCCATCACGGACACCCTCTATGCCGCCTTTTTCCGAATCCCCCTCGTCATGGTATTTTGTCGAGATCAACTGCACGGGCACGTTATCGAGCTGCTCGATGAAATAATAACCCTCTTCATCGGTGAGCTGATTGGACTGCAGCAGTTCGTCCAAGGTCGCCTTCGCCTCTGAACGCACTCGGTTGGATTCACGCAGGCAAAACTCGTGGTAGGTCGGCGGCTTCTCGTCGTTGTCTTTCGCGTCACGGACAGCGTTTTCAAACGTTTCGTCACATTTTGTTACGATTAGCTGCAAGTGCTTGATCTGCTTGAGGCGGAGCTGGCGGATAATGAACTCTTTGTCCCCTTGACCGTACGATGCACCGCTAACCGTTAGAAACAGGATGGCGTCCACGTCCTTGACCAAGTCTTCCGTCAATAGCACCCGGAACCTTTCGGTATCGTCGAGGCCGGGAGTGTCGATCAATTCAATCTGGTCCCTCAAAATTGGGATCGGCGCATAAATCGTCAGCTTGTTAACGAGGTAATGAAGAGGTTCCTGACTAGTGGTGAACTTCTTAATTTCAGCGAAGAACGCCTTCTTTCCTGTCTTGCTATCCCAATCTTGCGGCTCGACCGCATGAGTCTTGCCCTCCGCTGTCAACCACTGACTGGCCAGTGCAATGAGGTCATACTTAATGGGTGGGATGATGCCACCGTCTTTGTCTTTCTTTGAGGGGCGCTCGTTGAAAGTAACAAACTTATCGTAACGCTTCACATCAGGACTCTTCGGATCTTCAACGTGATCTGCCGCGAGGACCTCCCATGCCTCTTTACTGATCAACTCGACTTCCGCACGTGCCTGGGCGTCATAGCGGAACACGGAAATCGCGGCGGTCTCTGGATTCGTGTCTACTCCCGCCAGGCGCTGATCTATGAGTTTATTCACGAACGACGACTTGCCGACCTTGAAGCGCCCGACCACGGCCACGCGATACCTCTCGGGAATCTTGGCCTGCTCCAGCGCGTCGGAAAGGAGTTCAATTTGTTCGTTTAAGAACGGCTGGTAGGCAGCAATTTCCTTTTCTCGCGCGTCCGTCAGGTGCTGTTTCAGCAGTAGGATGCGGTCGCGAGCCTCGTGCAGTTCGTGTACTAGTAGCATGCTCATTGTGTTTGGGTTCTAATTAAACAACCGTGTTTCGATGATTTCGCGGCTATGTGTTCGCCCCTGTCGGTGGGCCTATTTTGACGTCGTAGTTCATGTGGATTGGCTGGCTGCGTCGCTGGTCTGGTCGCCTTTGCAAACCGCGTCGAATTCCGCCGGGTCTTTTAGCTTCTGGATCAGGGAATCCACCCACGCTTGGGTGTAGCCGTAGTCTTTGTGCCTTTCGTCGTAGATGCAATATCTCCAGTTTGTTTCCTGCGGAGTAGCGCTACGACCCGCGGGGCGGACTTTATACCGCTTCCAGCAGTGCACGTGGACTGTCACGTTGAATCTGTCCGCCGGTTTGCCTCCTCGGTCGATTTTGGGATTACCCAAACCGGCTTGCACCTTCTTCACGACATCGCTCGCCCGGATGATGTTGAGGTTGGCTACTTGAACTTCCTTGAACTTCACCATGGCCACCACATGACCAAATTGTTTCTTCTCCTCGTCCGAAAGCTTGTCGTAGTGGACAAACTGAACCGGCAGAGCGTTCTCGCTCCGATGGTTCGCGACCTGTATGAGGAATGCCTTGAAGGAATACTTGCCGCTTGCTGTGACTGAGGTGATATCGTTGAGCGGAACTGCTGGATAAACTCCACGACGGGCTTGCTCTCGGGCTTGTATTTCACCGCGTCCACCAGGCTTTCCGACGATGGGAACAACTGCAATGAAAACGAGAGGCACTCCCGCAGACAGTATTTCGCACCAAACTCCTTTCCCAGCATCTCGTCGAAATTTAGCAGCATCGCCTGACACTCGCCAAAGATGCTCGAGTCGAGTTCCGGCATGGAGCGATGTTCGATTCGGTTTCGGAGCGGGATGAAGAATTCAAGGTTTTTGCGAACGGGATTGCCCGTATCCGTGGTAAAATATTGGGGTAAACACTTGCCGAGTTCCCAATATTTGAAGTCGTTGTCGATTTTCACGAAACGCCCATGCTCCTTATGGAAGGGCTTACGCTTTTTTTTCCAAAAAATGGCATGGAACAGGGCCGTCCACGCGAGGACCATAAGGGTAATATAGCCTCCAGATTTGAAAGTGACGGCGGGCTTGTTGTATACCTCAACGGCCAGCAACGCCGAATCTCTCGCCTTTTGGAGCGCCCCTTTGACCTTTCGTGGAAGCTCTCTCATTCCTCTTCGTTGTCCGCGCCACGGCCGAGGCGATACTTGATGTCGTAGTTCAGGATGAAATCCAACTCCCCCTCCGTGAACCCATAATGCTTCGCCAGAACTGTGTCGATTTCGTCGAGGATGGTTTTCGATTTCGGCGCATCCATTTCATCGTATTCAATTTTGTGGCCCTGCTTCGTTAGGATCGTCTTGCGCCGAGCATGACGTTTCTGACTTTCTGCCAGCCGCGATTCGAGGCCGATCCAGACTGATGGGTTCGCCTCTGATGGGATTCGAAAATCCCGGACTAACGCATCGTTGATGTGTTCGCAATCGGAGAATGCGCTGTAAAACCAATAAAATAGCGTTGAGTTTACCAAGCACCCCGCGAACGCACACGAACCGGCGTCACGGAACTTTAGCGTTCTTCCGTGCGGGAGGAGCCATGCGTTCGCCATTACGCCGAAAAAACGGCAGACCAACACAAGCCTTGACCCAGTATCTGCACGCCTCTTGGTAATAGAGGACGTGTTTTGAAGCGGGCGACGTCAGGGCTCCGAGGACTCCCTTCTGCGATGCGATTTTTCGATAGATGGCAATGTTGATCGGTGACCCGATCTTTGCGATCCGGTGCCCGTGAAGTCGAATGCCGTGCTCCGTAAATCCCATCGCAGCTATGGCACTAGGTCGTTCATCAGTGTAGAATCGGTTGACCCGCGTGGTGTGCAAGGTCGGTGATGACGACCGCGATATCATGATGGTTACAGGCATCTCCACCCCATCGAAGATCGACTCGGGCCTACGTGGGAATGCCGATGCTACCAGCAAACCTCGTGAAAGAAGCAAGTCCTGTAACGACGCCATTTTCTCTGCCGACAATGCCGTCAGTTGCACGATCATTCCAATTGCTGCGTTTTGACCGCTCAACTGCAACGAACGCTCGAATACAAAGGCATAGAGATTCTTCGATGCGTAAGTATCGAAAAGTTTTTCCCGAATCTTGTAGTGAACCTTTTCCAATGTGTTCACTACATACGGCGGGTTGCCGATAATGACATCGAAGCCGCTCCCATTGAGTATGCCGTAGAACTGGATAAACCAATGGAATGGCTGGTGGGACTTCACCCACTTAGCATAGGCCGCTGTGTCGCTAACCTTCACGCCATAGTCGCAGGCGAGATGGTGGTTGAGCTCGTTTTCAAGCGCTTTAAGTCTCTTCTGGATTTCCAGTTTGTCGGTGGCGGGGACTGAGCCGTCGCCTTCCATCTGGCGTAGGCGAAATGCATCGAACGTCTGTTGAAGATCGGCAGCTTTGACTGCGATCTTTTCCATCGCATTGTCGAAATCGAACGTGCTCGTCACGGCGCGTTTGACTTCCTCGTAAGTGGCATAGCCGACAAGCGCGTTGCCGGCGCGTATGTTGAAATCAATGTCCGGCAATGGCTCAATTCCCAAGTTGTCCTTAGTCGTATCCGGCTCGACCTGGGCGGCGAGCTTGAGGAAGAGGCGCAGTTTGCAGATTTCCACCGCCTCTTCCATGATGTCCACAGCGTAGAGGTTATTGAGGATAATAGATTTGAGGACGAAGTAACGCCGGTTCGGATGCGCGTCGACGCGGGCGAGGACTTCGGTGAATTTCTTCAGGTAGTTTGGATGGGTCTTTTTGCCGTTCTCTCCCCATTCGGCAACAAACGCTTCCATTCGATCAAGGCAACCTTCATAAAGCGGTTCAAGAATGTTAAGCGCCGCAAAGATGAACGCACCCGATCCTCCGGTTGGGTCGAGGACGGTGATGGTGGAGATGGCACTCCAGAGCGCCATAAGTAGGTCCGGCCCTTCGCAGCTCTGGATGACATCTTGCGCGAATTGGCGCAGATCGAGATTAAGGGTGATGAAATCATTGATCTCACGGACATTTCCATCGGCGAGATTCTTTCTAACTTCCTCGTAACGCTGGCGGCGGGCGACGACTTCGCGCCATGTTTCCGTGGGCAATGCGTAATCGGCGGGTGCCGGTTTATTCCACGGTTTGCGACGTTCGATGAGGCGCGGTTTCGTGGTATCCAGACCGACCGCTATCTCCGGGGGCAGTTTCCGGTCCGTGCCGTGGCGGACGGCGGCATAGATGTAGCGGTCGGGACTTTCGCGGAGCAAATCCCAAACAGTCGGACCGTCACTATTCTCAAAGGCCACTCTGCACTTGGCTCGGGCGGCATCGAAGAGGAACGGGATGATTGTGCTCTTGCTAATGTATTCAGTGATGTCCTCCTTGGTGTAATACGCCCCCATCTGTTTCTGGTTGATGTATTTCTCGAAGATGTAACCGAGGACATCGGGGTTGATCTCGTTGTCTTTGCAGAGCGGGCGCTCGTCGAGATGCCACTGGTATTGGTCGAAGTAGTCGAAGATCCGATCGAAAGCTTTATCAGGAATCTGGATATCCTTGCCGTAACGTTCGGGCTTTTCGAGTTCATGCACATCAAATAGGCCGCCGTTGAGATACGGGATGTTGCCGAGAAGCTTCTCCAGATCAGGTGCGCGGTCCTTGCGACGTTTGCCAAACCCCTCGTGGAAAAGCCGAAGCAGAAAGTAACGATAGAAAGTATAGAACTTATCCTTGCCCTGTTCCTTTTTGCAGCGGTCGAGTCGATGGCGGAGGTAGTCGCGGTCGCCGTCGAGGAAGCCCTTTCGCTGGATGAAATAGACAAACATCAGCCGGTTGAGCATGACCGATGCATACCATTCCTGGTCGGTCACCTCGCCGATACCATCAATGAACTTTAGGAAGGCCTTTCGGTGCGTGTCGAAGTCGCGATAAAACGCCTTGGTGACCTTCTCGATGTCGAACGCGGCGCGGGCTCGCCCAGCGACGGTCACGGTGGAAAGCCCGGCTTCCTCTTCTTCAAGCGAGACGTAAAGGGTTTGCAGCTTTTGGAGTAGTGAATCGCCCGGCTGTCCTCGGTGATACTCATGGGTGCGCGCCGCGAGCGGTTTGCCCTGTTCGCGCCGAACCCACATCCATGACTGGCTGGAGCGGTCGCCGGTCACGAACACGATGAGATGTTCAAAGCTGGTCTCGGAAAGCTTTCGGTCGAGCTTAAGGCGGGTGGCGTGGTTTGGAAGGCGTCCGTCAGGGGATTGACAGAGCCAGGCGATCAGACCGCATTTCTGCGCCTGTGCGGTAAAAGCGTAGTCTTGTTCGCCAACACGGAGGGTGAGTTTGAGCTGGCATGGTTCCCAGCCGAGTTCTTCGATGAAGAGCTTGGGCAGGTCGCACTTTTGCAGGAGCGGTCGGGCGCGTGGGAAGTCGAGTGGCATTTTGGGGTGGATGATGGTTGAGGGATAAAA
>JAYUPM010000171.1:0-4366 GCA_043760145.1 Spartobacteria bacterium | reverse complement strand
TTCCGACTTCCGACTTCCGACTTCCGACTTCCGACTTCCGACTTCCGACTTCCGATCAATCCGGGAGATTATTCAGGAACGCCAAAATCTGGTCGAATCGCCCTTTCACTGAAGCCTCCTCAACCGGGGCATTGAGTATCTGACTCGAGTTGCAATGCTCGATCCATTCTGCGGGCAATTCCTTGATAAACGAACTGGCCGAGCACGGCATCGCGCTTCCGTATTTTTGCCGGTTCCGGCACCATGTTAAGGCCAGTGTTCGCATGGCCCGGGTGATCCCGACATAGAGCAACCGGCGCTCTTCATCGACAGTCCCTTCCACCTTTGAGCGGTCATGCGGAAGCAGTCCTTCCTCGAGCCCGACCAGGTAAACATGCGGAAACTCAAGTCCCTTGGCCGCATGCAGGGTGATCAATGTCACTCCATGGCCCTTCTCGTCTTCCTCCTGCTGCTCCTGACGAAGCATCATGTCATCCAAAAAGTCTCTTAGCCCTTTGTTGGAGCGGCTTTGATTCTCTTCAAACCACCGCATCATCTCCATGACTTTGCCCTCGCGTTTAAACGCTTCCTCAGCCGTTTTGCAGGTGCGCTTGAGTTCTTCAAGGTATCCGGTTTCCTTGATGAACCCCCGCACAACCGCTGCCTGATCCGATAAAGGCTCGTGCAGCTTGGTCTCAAATCCGTCAAGCAACGTCACGAACCCGTCAATGGCATTGACCGCGCGAGTGGTGAGTGATCCCCGGAATTCCGCATCCTGGAGCACCGCAAAAATCGAACACCGCTTGTGCACGCTCATCTCAGTCGCCCGTTCCACCAGTGCCGGCCCGATGCCACGCGCCGGTGTATTGATGATCCTTAAAAGCGACACATCATCATCCGCATTGAGCAGGCAACTGGCGTATGCGAGGAAATCCTTGATCTCGCGGGCGTCGAAAAAGCTTTTACCTCCAATCACGCGATACGGGATTCGCAGTTCGCGCAAGTTGTGCTCAATGGCGCGCGATTGCGCATTCATCCGATAAAGGATCGCGAAATCCTCATGCTTTGCGGGCTCCATCAACACCCGGTCGCGAATCTCGTTGGCAATAAATTCCGCCTCCTGCCGATCGTCGGGCATCTGGATAATCCGCACTTTCGAACCACCCTCGGTGGCGCTCCAGAGCTGCTTTGGACGCCGACGCGGGTTGTTTTTAATGAGGCCGTTGGCTGTCCCGAGGATCGCGTTTGTGGACCGGTAATTCTGCTCGAGCTTGATCACCGTTGGTCCCGGAAAATGCGACTCAAACTCAAGGATGTTCGCCACCTCCGCCCCGCGCCATCCGTAGATCGATTGGTCGTCATCGCCCACAACCGCCACGTTCGGCCGGGTGCCGGGAGCCGCTTGCGCTGACTTCGCCAACAACGACACCAGCTCCAGCTGCAGCCGGTTGGTGTCCTGGAATTCGTCCACCATCAAATAGCGAAACCGGCGGTTCCATCGTTCCCGCACATCGCCATGTTCATTAAGAAGCTTCACCGTCAGGACAAGGAGATCATCAAAATCAAGGGCGTTGAGCGTCTTGAGTTCGATCTGGTATCGGGCAAACACGGCGCCTATCAGCGTCTTCTCATCCTCGGGCGCGGACCACCCATTGTTCTTGGCCTTCGAGATCAAGGCCTTGGCCACGTTCGGATCCAGCTTCTCATCCTTGGCTGCAGTCCGTGTGATGATTTTTTTGATCAGCCCAGTCGTGTCGCCCTCGTCGTAAATCGAGAAGTTTTTTTTGTATCCCAGTCTCTCGATGTCCTGGCGCAATACCCGCATACAAAGGGCGTGGAAGGTGGACATCGTCACTTTTTTTGCCACCTCCTTCCCGATCTGCCCCTGGAGTCGCTCCCGCATTTCGTTGGCGGCCTTGTTCGTAAATGTCACCGCAAGGATCTGCGACGCCTCCACCCCTTGCGCAATAAGATACGCCACACGCGCCGTGATCACCCGCGTCTTCCCCGTCCCGGCCCCTGCAAGAATCAGCAGCGGCCCGTCAGTCGTCCGCACCGCCTCCTGCTGCGCTGGGTTTAAGTCGAAAAGTCGGAAGCCGGACATGTGGGGAGGGAGGATGCCTTGCCCGCGACCAGCCGCAAGGGCGGGGTGAAAATAAATGCGCCGGCCTCTCCCTCTCCCTCGTCCCTCACCCCATCGTTATTTCCCCGGCGTCTCGCGATACGGCTTCTTCTCCAGGTAAACCGCCACCCGCCCCTTGATCTCTTCCTGCACCTTCTCGGATTCTTCGCTACTGGCAGCCACGGCCAATTCCTGGCATTTCATGGCATTCTTGAAGTCGCCGGTCTCAGCGTAAGCGGCCGCCAATGTGTCGAGATACGCGCCATTCTTCCACTCGGAAAGCTCACAGGCACGGGTCGCCAGCTCAATGGCTTTCGCCCCATTGCGGAGCTCATCCTTTGGGCCTGTGGAGAGCAACCATGCGTAATCATTCCATCCTTGGGCAAAGTCCGGATGCTTCTGGATGATCGTCGCGTAATCAGCGAGCGCCTTGTCAATCTCACCCCCGAGATAATACGCCGCCGCGCGTCCCAACAACGCCCGGAGATCATCCGCCGCAATGGCAAGGACCGCTGTGTAATCGACAACGGCTTCCGCCAGTTTTTTCCCTGATCGCCGCAATTCCGCCCGCCCCAGCAATGCCGATGCTTCCTTCGGATCCAGCTTCAAGGCCGCCTCGAAATCCACCAGCGCCTTTGCATCATCTCCAAGCGCGCCAAAACAATATCCGCGCTGCACAAGAATCCGCGGATCAGTGGGAAGAAAACGCGCGGCTGCCGTAAAATCATCCACAGCTTTCTGATATTCGCCCTTCGCAAGATACGCCGACGCGCGCCCGCTGAACGCAATCGAATCCTTGGGATCGAGCTCGAGGCATCGATGAAAATCAATCACCGCACTGTCGAAATCGCGCTGGATCATCCGTGTCTGTCCCCGTGCCAGGAGCGCTGCGATGTTCCGCGGATTTGTCGCAAGCGCGCCATCGAGATCGGCCGCCGCCGCGATCAGATAACCGGCCTGCCCATGCAATAGCCCGCGGCAATAGAGCGCCATTTCATTCACGGGATCGAGCCGGAGCGCGGAATTAAAATCGGCCATTGCCGCGTCGAGATTGCGCTTCTTCTGATGCACAAATCCCCGGCCCGCCAGCGCCTCCGGATTTCCGGGAGCCAAGCGCACCGCTTCATCGAGATCTTCCAATGCCCGGTCAAACGCCCCGCGGTCAGCCCGCAACCGGCCCCGCCATAAGCGAGCAGTTGCATTGTCTGGCTTTTCTTTGAGTGCGGAATCAAGCGCCGACAACGCGCCATCGAGATCCTTGCGGCCGATCGCTTCCTGGGCCCGGGCCAGGTAATCGGGCACCACAGCCTGGATAACTGCAAGGCTGGCGCAGTTCAAAGCGAGCAACGTGGAAAGGGTGAGAGTGAAACGCTGAAAGTGTAGAGGGGTCACGGACGGCAGAGTTCACCGGGACGCGTCGAAGATCAAGACTCCAACCGCCCCTCTCTTTCCATCCGGCGTCTCCCAATTTTAAAGGTGGGAAGATGGCCCACGGAACACACGGATTACACGGAAGGTGTTGGGGACGATCCGCTTGACATCCACGCCATTCGGTGGACTTGGAAAAGCCGCTTATGAAAACCGCCCTTAAAACCGCTCCCCCTTACGCCAAGCTCCCTAAAACCTACGCTGGCCTCATGGCCATGCACCTCCTCCGCCCCATCCACGACCAGGTGGATGCCGAGAACGCCACCGACATAATCGACCTCCTCGCAGGTCATAAACTCAACGCGGAGCAGACCGACTATCTCGACTTGCTTAGCGACCTTTACGAGAAATGGGAGAGCGCACAATTCCCGATCAGCGGGGCGCGCGGCGCCGAGTTGCTACGACTTGTGCTCGCAGCGCGCGGTGAGAAGGCCACCGACCTCGCCAGGCTGCTCGGCATTGACGCTTCGCTCGGTTACCGCCTCCTTCGGGGCGAACGCCAGCTAACTGCCGTGCAGATCCGGAAATTGGCCGACAGCTACGGCCTCGATCCGGCAGCGCTCCTGCCTTAAAGAGGCGTCAATCGTCATTCGTCATTCTGATTTCGTCATTTCCCCATCACGCCACCTCGCGCACGGTCAGATCGAAGGTTGGCCCGAGATTGAATGGCGCCAGGTCGGTGCGGGCTCCGGCGGTCAGCGCAACCTTCGCCACCCCAAACTTCACGTTGCCGATGTGTTGGGCGGCGATCCCAAATTGGTCGGCGCCGCCAAACGTTCCAAAGGCGTATCCCTTGATCACCACCTTCGCGATCTTGGAAACAATCGCGTTAGGGGT
>JAYUPM010000170.1:0-1811 GCA_043760145.1 Spartobacteria bacterium | reverse complement strand
GCGCGCGATGGCTGGAAGATTATTTTTCTAAGCCAGGTCCATCCGCTCTTTCCCACCAGCCTGCTCAACTATCTCTATGGCGTGACGCGGATCGGATTCGGGACTTGCCTGCTCTGGGTCGGGCTGGGCCAGGCGCCTGGGCTTTTTCTTTACGCATACATGGGCACGCTTTTGCAATTGGGCATCCGGATCTGGAACGGGCAAAGCCATCCATTGCCTCATGAGTATCTCTTTTGGATCGGCGGCCTCGTGCTCACGCTGGTGGTTACAGCGGGTCTCACAAGAATCGCTTTGCGAATGCTCGCCGAAGCCGAGGCGGAAGCGTCAGCGCAACAGATCATCGGATTCCTGAAGGGCGCAAAGCCCCTTGAATTCGAGCGCGAGGCGGACCGCAAGCTTTGAGCCCTGGCAATATGAAGTGCCACATTCTGGATTCCAGTGCATGGATTGAGTGCCTTGGTGATGGTCCCAATACCCATCATTTCCGCCCAATACTGCTCAAACTTCCGGAACTCATCGTCCCGGGCATTGTCATTACCGAAGTCCGCAAAATTATCCTCAAGCAGCGGACGCTTCAGGACGCTAACGAGGTCACTGCTGCCATGCGTTCCGGTATTGTCGTTGCCATCGATGAGGAAATCTCCATCTCCGCCGCGGACCTTTTCGTTAAATACAAACTCCCACTCGCGGGCTCCCTGATTTATGCCATGGCGCTCGCCCGGAACGCCACGCTCTGGACACAGGACGATGATTTTGAGGGATTACCCCAAGTCCGGTATTTTGCCAAACCGCGAACCTCCCGGAAGCACGGGTAATGGGATGAGGAGAATTGAGGACGAACAGCCATTGCCATTCCGCAGTTCAACATTCCGGAGCTGCGAAGAGATTTAACCACGGATAACTCGGATATTCGCGGATGGGGAAACCGCCGAAGCGGGAAGTATTATTATGGACTGCTGGTGGGAATCCTCAAGCGCGACACCGCTTTTGGAGAGGCGAATTCCGGCTCCGTCGCCAGAATATGGCCTCCAGAACGATACTATCCTCGGTCGCCAGGATCGAATCGGAAGCAAAGGCCGATTGCGCAACAATTGCTCGAATCGACATCGGTTCTCGCTAAATCAATCGGCGATCGCTTATTTCAGATGCATGAGCACCATCTGGTCATTCGACCTCGGAAAAGGTTCAATCGGTGAAGCTATCCGGGATCCGAAATCTAACACGTTTCTGCATAAGGAATCGCTCCTAATACCCGCAGAATTCGCATCAATTCAAAACGCCGCGACTCGTCGTCGAATGTGGCGAACCAGGCAAGCGCATAAAGCCCGCCAGGGGTGGCTTGATGATGTCTGGCGCGGCGCCGGTTTAACCTCGCTCGTTGGCAGACGTGTGGAAGAGCAAAATGGAAAATGGACGTCAGTGAATGAGACGCCGGAGCAGCAACAGCAGCGCGGGCTGCTCGAGCGGGAATTCCCAGCCAAAGGAGATGCCACTTGCTACACATCGTGTCTTCTACGGATCAAACTGCTTCGAGGTGAAAACCTGGCGTCGTGGCAGATTTATAAGGCGTTGCATTCCGCCTCGCAAAAGAGGGGATATGGCCGCGTCCCTTGGGCGGCGCAAGAAGCAAAACGCGGTGGGGCAACGGAAGAAGAGGTCGACAAAATACTAGCCAAAAAGGATCCAGAGTATCGGGCTGCGATCGAGGTATGGCCCAAGTTTAAGCAACTCATAGAAAATCCAGCATATCATTTTCCATGTTACTACGATGCGTGGAAGATGGGTTTGTGGTCGCCGAATCAACCTGACAG
>JAYUPM010000169.1:0-4385 GCA_043760145.1 Spartobacteria bacterium | reverse complement strand
GGAAGCCTCAGAGTTTAAAAACGAATCGGCGACCATCGAGGAGATCAGTGCCCGCCGCAACGAGACCTTGGATGAAGTCACCGCGCAACTCGTGGCCTTGAAAACCCATGGGCTTGCCACCGTCGATGATGCCCGAAACGCGGTGCATCTCACCCCGGAAGGATGGCGCCAGGCTTGCTCGATTGTGCGCAATCATCGGCTCTGGGAACTTTACCTGACGCACGCCGCCAATTATGCGGCCGATCACGTGCATGAAGACGCCGAGCGCATTGAGCATGTCCTCGGCGAACAGACGGTCCGGGAAATTGAGCGGCGCCTGGAATTTCCCAATCGCGATCCGCATGGCAAAGTCATTCCGAGCCTCCGCGATCTCACCAGTCACGACACCGGGCGCCCCGCCCCGCTCCCATCCGGATACGGGAAATCATGAAACTGATTGCCCCATTCAACGCCCGAGACGTCTTCATTTTTCCATGGACCGACGGTTTTCCGTCCTACTGCTGGATCTTCGCGATGGGTTTCCTAGTCACCATGACCTGCGGGCTGATCGGTAATTATCTGATCCTCCGGCGGATGGCGCTGGTCGGGGACGCCATCAGCCACAGCATCCTCCCGGGAATCGCCATCGCATTCCTTATCGCAAAAACCCGGAGCAATTTCGCGATGTTCCTTGGCGCCCTCGGGGCGGGAGTGGTGACCACGATGCTCATCGAGACCATTCATCGAAGGAGCCGGGTCAAGCAGGATGCGGCGATCGGGATCGTTTTTTCGACCTTGTTCGCGATTGGTGTGATCCTGATCAGCCTCTTCGCGAGCGCAGTCGATCTCGATGCGGACTGCGTCTTATACGGCGAAATCGGGATGCTCCAAATGGAACCCAACGTCATCATTGCCGGTCGTGAGATCGCCCCGGAACCGGTTGTGGTGATGGCGGTGGTGGCCTGCCTTATCATCGGGCTGATCGTCTTTTTTTATAAAGAACTCCTCGTGAGTTCCTTCGATGCTGGCCTCGCCGCGTCGCTCGGGATCAATCCCGGCATCATGCATTACTGCCTGATGGGCGCCCTCTCGGTGGTCGTGGTCAGCGCGTTCCAGTCGGTCGGCGCGATCCTCGTCATCGCGATGCTGATCCTTCCCGGTGCGACCTCTTATCTGCTCTCCCAGCGCCTCCCAAAAATGATGGGGCTCACCGTGCTCCACGCCGCCCTGAGCACAGCGCTCGGCGTCCATCTCGCCATCTGGCTCAATTGCTCGATGGCCGCAGCCATGGTGGTCGCCGGGGCCGCGCTCTTCTGCATGGCATGGGTTTTCTCGAGAACCGGGCGGGTCGAGGAACATGGACACGATGGACACGATGGACACGATGGACCCGATGGACCTTATGGACAGGATGGACAGACCCGTCCATCGAGTCCATCGAGTCCATAAGGTCCATCCCCGTCCATCAAAGCCCGCCCACCCGCGCCGCGCCCACTTGCTGATTGAAGCCCACCGAAGTCACCACGGCTTCCGCCGCCTCTCCCTTCTCCACTGCCAGCGCGCCAACGATCAGTTGCATGAGCGCGCTCGCCCCCAGCGCTTCTCCGAGCTGTAGCTTCGGGCTGATCGCTCGCACCCCGGGAAAAAAGCAATCCAGCGCGGCGGCTTCGATTTCGTCCACGAAACTCCTGTTGGCGCTGCGCACCACGAGATCCACCGGACCGCTTTTTTTGAGCTCGGAGAGAATGCCACCAAGCGCGGCAGCGGCTTCTGCGCGGCGAAAGTAGCAAGCCCCGGGGTGGGTCTGGAGCGTAAACCGGCCGGCGCGACTGAGCACAACAGCGGCGGCCCCTTCGGCGAGTGGGGTGCGGGCGAGGCGCCAATCCGCGTAAGCCTGGCACAGGATCCAATCCGACTCTTCCGCGCTGACGACGACGCACCGGTCAATATCGAGGGTCTCGAGCAGTTGCCCGGCAAAATGCAGCGCGGCAAGCCCGATTGCCCCGTCGCCGACAAGCGTGTAACTGGCGCCATTGAGTCCGAGCTGCGCTGCGAGATGACTGGCCGGGGCGTTGTAAACGGTCTCGGGAAAAAGCATCGGGCTCGCCGCATTCGCGCCTTGCTTGACGATCTGCTCGTAAAAACGCCGCGTGTATTGCACCCCGCCATCCGCAATCGCGAACACGATCGCCGTCCGTTCCGCCGCCTCCGGAGTGTTCGGCACCCCGGCATCCTCAAGCGCTGCAAGCCCCGCCGCCACCGCGAAATAACTGATCGGGCTGGCCCGCCTCAGCCTCGGGTGGCGTCCCAGGCTTTCCACGAGCTTCGGTGGAACCTGCACGTATGAATGGAGCTGGCCGTTCTCGGGATTGGTCAACGTCTTGATATCCGCTTTGTCGCCAGCGCGCAGACGGCTCTCCACCAAGGCCAGATCAGCCCCGAGCGGCGTTACCCATCCCATTCCGGCAATTTGCACATTCATCAGTTGGAAGGAGTTTCGAGGACCACGCTGGCGTTGGTGCCGCCAAAACCGAAGGAGTTCGAGAGCACACAACGCACCGGCGTTTCGCGCGCTTGATTCGCCACAATATCCAAATCCCATGCCGGATCCGGCTCCGAATAATTGATGTTGGGCGGGAGGAACCCGTGTTGGATTGCGAGGATCGAAAACACCGCTTCGATTGCGCCCGCGCCTCCCAACGAATGGCCCATCATCGATTTCGTGGAACTCACCGGCACCGCTCCCGGGCCGAAGAGCTGGGCAATCGCCGTCCCCTCAGTGGCGTCATTGAAAGCGGTCGCCGTCCCGTGGGCATTGATATAATCGACCTCTTCGGGCCGGCGCCCCGCCCGGGCCAATGCCCGTTGCATCGATTGCAATGCCCCGATCCCCGACGGATGCGGCTGCGTCAGATGATGGTTGTCCGTCGAAAGCCCGTATCCGGTCACTTCCGCGAGGATGGTTGCCCCCCGTTCGCGCGCCGAGTGCAGTTCTTCAAGCGCGAGAATCGCCGCCCCTTCGCCCAGAACGAGGCCGGAACGATTCTTGTCAAAGGGCCGGATCTTTTCGGTCGTGGAAGCCTGGAGCGAATCGAACCCGACAAACACCATCTCGGAAATCGCGTCGTATCCGCCGCATAAAACACGCTTTTGGAGCCCGGCCCGGATCAGTGCAAAAGCGTGGCCGACCGCGTTCGTGCCGGAAGCGCAAGCATTGGCGATGATCTGGTTCGGGGCCGAAAACCCGCATGCGTTCTGGGCGTCGAGCACGGATTTCTGCGGCATATAATTTGCCAGCCACTGCGCGCGTTTCGGGGTCCGTTCCTTAGCCACGAGCGCCCGGAAAAACTGTTCCCCGAAGCTCATCCCGCCGCTGGTGGTGCCGATCACCACCAGTTCAGGCGTGAACCCCGGGTCGCCGCGCTGCGCTTCGAGCATGGCCGCGATCATCATCTTACTGGCTGGATGCAATCGCTCCGTCGGGATCGGGCAGCCGCTTAATTCCACGGCTCCCACTTGTCCCGCCGTCTTTGCCCGGGTCCGGCTCACATCAAACGCGGTCACCGGTCGGACTCCATCGTGACCCATGCGCAAAGAGGCTGCCGTCTTCTCCAAGCCTTGCCCCAATGGACTGACCACGCCCATGGCCGTCACGGCAACGCGATGGAATGGGGAGGATGATTGGCCGGACATGAACCCGCACTTTTCATTCGCGCACGCCCCATTCGCAATCCGCAATTTGCAAGATCCCGCTTTTGCTCTACTTGGAACGCAATGAAAGACGCATCTGACCAAAACTCTACCCAGAACCGACAACAGGTTCGGTCCCGGTTTTTTTGGTTTCTAGCGGGTGCAACGGTCAACTACCTGCTGATCTCGACGCCCTTCAAGTATCTGCGGGAAAACACCGAGATGCCGATCTGGGCCGTGGCGGCGTGCAGCCTTGCTTTCAGCAGCACGTTTTTTTTCCTCTGGAATTACTTCATCAATTTCCGGACCGCCTCGCGCAAACGGGATGCCTTGCCCCGATACATCTCGGCGGTGGCCACAATGTGGCTCCTTTCCTCGATCACCCTGACGCTGCTCAAAAAATCCGACCACCACCTGAGCTTCAGCCTGCTGGGTCGGGCCCTCGATCTTGACATCGTCGCGACCCAGTTCTTTCTCAGCGGCTTGAAATTTTTGCTCTACCATTTCTGGGTGTTCCCACTTCCAAACAAAAGGATGAAGGATGAAGGATGAAGGATGAATTGATTTTAGATCGCTGCGCGATGAGCAATCAACCAGCGGCGGGACGCTCGCTGCCACTCTCATCCCCCTAGTTCTCGCGCCCGGCTCCTTTTTTTTCATCCCTCATAATTCATCCTTCATCCTTTCCCTGAATTCATCCTTCATCCTTTCCCCGT
>JAYUPM010000168.1:0-1825 GCA_043760145.1 Spartobacteria bacterium | reverse complement strand
TGGCGAAAATCGTACAAGCACAATATGTTGTGGTTGTAAGTCGCTGAACATCAACATGTTGTGGTTATTTTCCTGCTCCTTTTCCGAAAGGCATTGCGCCTAGTCAACGATTGAAAAGGCGTCGTAGGGAATTACTTTGGTCTCCTTGTTATTGATCAGCAAGGTAACCATCTTGGTCTTTTCGTCGTATCGCCCCAGCTCCGCGAAAAGCTTCTCTCCATTTAAGAACGTCCATTCCCGCGAATCAGTATTTGAATAGGCGAGACTCGGAGCCAGAAAGAGGACCAGAGCCAGCACGGCGCAGCGGATCGGCAGGATAATGCGAAAGTTAAAACGGTTCATGGTGATTGATCTGTTCTTGCGGGTTCCATGGACATTTCTCCCGGCTATCGAGTTAGTAGAGAACCTGGAGACCAAGCAACCCTGAATCCTTCAAACGTCTGCTCCAGGATCTTGAACAACGGATCCATTAGATGCGGCATCGGATTCACCGTGTAAGGCGTTGCGGTCATTGTTTTAGAGGTTTGCGCGGTAAAGGCGACAGCGCAATAGTGCCGATGGGGAAGTGCTCGAAAGGGCGCTCACCGCGAGAAAGAAACTCAATGAGCTGTGGACGACGCCAAGGAATGCTGGCTGGCGCGTATGCTGGGTGCGTCGCCCGAATGTAATACGTCATGGAGGAGTATCGTGAGCCGAGGAGAGAAAGCTGAACACCCTCGGATGCAGGAGATCTGAAACGCCCGGAACTGTCAGTGATCGAAGCTGTCTCGGGATGACCCGTGACCGCGACTGTCGCTCCAGTAACGGGCCGCTGGCTGCCACGGTCGATGATGCGGCCTGTGACGCCGACGACTGGAACCCGCTCAATCCAAAGAAACGGAAACGTGCAACCGGACAAAATGAGCGGCGCCAGGAGACAAAAGAGTAGAGATCTAGTTTTCACGAGACGCAAGCGGCCCAAAACGAGACAGAGATAAGCTGTGGCGGGAGGGAGAGAGCGCGACTGCTGTGATTACGGGTCATCGCGCAAACGGATACACACCCACTCTTAGGGAGGCGAGTCCGAAAAACCGGGAACGAAACCTCGCTATGGTTTCCGCCTCGCACGGCATCAATCGCAAGCCGGGGTCCCGCACATCGTTTCCACCCCAATGTTGGTCCCTTGATGTATTCAGCCAGAACAGCTTTTTCTTTTAACAAAGCCCATGACAGGCTCTAGCCTCCAGATTCGCTTATGTTTCTCCCCCGGATAATCCTTCTGATTCTAGCGCTGGCGACGGCCGCCCAGGCTGCCGAGCCGCTCTACCAGCAGTTTCGTCCACTGACATCGCTCCCGTGGGAAAGCCGGAACGCCACTCCAGAACAGGCGATCCGCCGATTATACCGGGAGCCGAACACGCTGATCCGTAACACATTGCTGGAGGAATACCTCAAGACGGTGGCGGTCTCTGATTTTCCCCGCGTGTTTGATCTCTGCCTCAAGCTGGAGGAGGAGGATTCTCCCGATGACTTGCTGGAGCAATTACTGCGTTCCTGGGCGCGAATCGACGCGGCGGCAGCGTGGGCCAAGTGCAAAGACCTATACGAAATCATAATACCCCACGCTCCGCTCGATGTGGATTCCTGGGAAACCGGCATCGTCGTCCTGAACCCGCGGGCGGTGGCCAGCGCCGAGTTCTGGCCGGAGTTTGACGGATTTGCGGGTGGCTTTTCTGAAGGCATTGCGGAGTCCCGACTGCCGCAGAAAGAGAAGGATCGATACATCGCCCTGCAGAAGACCAGAAGCGCGGCGTGGGAAGCAGCCGACGAGGCAGCCCGCGCGGAA
>JAYUPM010000167.1:0-4400 GCA_043760145.1 Spartobacteria bacterium | reverse complement strand
TAATCTGTGGAAAAATGTGAGGTGTCACTTCCCTGGGTTGCCGACAAAAACTCGCAATCGACCTCCTATGAAAACCACCCGCCAACCCTTATAGAATCAAGACTCCCGCCCCATTGTTTCCACCCTGTGGGATGGTAGTGAATTATGATCTTTAGCTGGGTGGATTCATCCACTTCTCAAATTCGATATCGAGCCGCGCCAGCATCTCCTCTTTGATGTCCTTGATGTCGGTAAACTTTGACCAGCGGGTGATGTCATGGTTCTTGCCGGTCCCTTCAAACTCCGCAATGAATTCGTTTACCAACCCGAGCTGGTCTGCGTGTGTCTCGCGGAGATGCTGTTTGCACTGGTCCGCGGTTTGTTGCTGCCGGTTTTTGGTTCCTAATCCCATGGTCAGGCTATTGAGCGCTAAAGGAATCACGGGATAAAGGACTAAAGGGATAAAGCTAAGCGGGGCGGTGAGTCCCGAGGGGGCAATTGAAAAATGAGTCCTAAAGCCTGTTGGCGATCTTTTGAAACGCCACCTTCAGCGGTTTCTCAAATGACGTGCCGTGATATTGCGCCGGCGTTTTCTGCGCTCAAACTACCGACGACTTTTTTCATTGGCGCAGGAGAATAGGGGCGTGAATCCGCGTATTTTTGGATCATTCCGCCCCCGGCGGTATGAGCAACCGTCGTGGCAGATCGCGCATTCCGTGAACGATGCGCACGATGTCCAGGGTGTCTCCGCAAACGCGGTAGAAAACGAGATGCTTGTCGAAAGGCTTGTGCATGAGGAACAATCGGATCCGGGCGAGCTTGGGATGGGGGTAATCAGTCTCCTTACCGATCCACGGATGGTCAGCCAGCAGCCGCACGGTAATTTTGAGGGCTTCGGTGAAGCGCTCCGCCAGAGCGACATTAGCCCGCTGCGCATAGCCTTCTGCTTGCAGCGCGATGTCGGCGAGTGACTCCGGCGTCTGAACGACGCGCAGGCTCACACGGCCCCGTGTTTTTGCCGGAGCGATTCGATGATCCGGTCGAAGTTCGCCTCGTCCCATGGAATGCGAGGGGTGTCAATGGACGCTAGGAGGAGTTGCTCCACCTCGTCGTGGTCCATGGTTCGATACAGATCCTGGCCCTGCCACGCGGTCAGAGCCGCAGCCACGACCGCCGCAGGATTCTCAAACCCACCCGCCTGCAACTTTGCGCGCACGAATTCATCCAACTCGTCTGGAATCGTAATCGTCATGCTGCCAACGTTGCTTGCGCCACCGCAGTCCGTCAACCTTACTTTGGCGTCCTTTCCGAGATGTGGAATTTGCAACCACTGATTCACCGATACTCGTGGTTGTTACGGGGGCAATCAACGAGAGACCAAACGGTCGGGCCTGCAGGATACGTTCGCCGGACCGTTAATGACTGGTCGTGGGCGGGAAGGTGATTCCTTCGGCTTTGAGGACCTCGAAGATGTGGCCGAGTAATGAGCGGTAATGCTGCTGGACCACCACGCTGGTAGACTCATTTTCCAAGGCGAGGAAATCGGCGAGATCTTCCTGCAGCTTGAGCCCCAACAAGGTCCGGAGTTGCTGATCCGCATCGGTGACTTTTTGCTCCCCATGCGCCCCCATGCTCGCCGCGCGATCTTCGGAATCGGCGCCCAGTTCTTCGAGGCGCTGCTGCAATTCCATGATCCGCGCCTCGAGTTGGACATTGAGTCGCGCCAATTCTTCCGGAGTCGGTTCGCCCGGAATGACTGTGGCAGTAGCCCGTTCGATGGGCCGGCGTTCTTTGCGGCCTCCGTCGTCATCCCGTTGCTTGAGCTTGGATTGCGCCGTGCTCAACTCCGTGCGGAGCGACGCCACGTGCGCCTCAATTTGGCGGAGGCTATCTACCAAATTGAAATTCTGGCCGGCCCCGCGTCCTTGATAGACGGGGCGCTCTTTGCGTTGATCCCGATCCTGTTCGCGCTCCGGGTCGCGATCCCGATCACGATTGCCCCGTTCACGCGGCGCTTGTTCACGCGGCGATTCAGTGGCTGCGGGCTTTTGCGGACGCGGCTCATAAACGGGCCGCTCCTTGCGCGGACGATTTTCGGGGGACACCTGCCCGGATTCGCCGACGCTTTGCCCGGAAGGTTCGCCCTGCTCCGCGTCACTGTCCGGGGCCTCAGCCGAGCCATTGCCAGCCGGGGCGCCATTGGCAGGCTTGAGGACATTAAGGATTTCCTCAGGCAAACCAGTGACTTCGTTGCGCAATGCATTTTGCCAGCGGCCGCTCCAACGGGACACCGATTTGATCACGACTGCCAGCGCAGCTTCGTGAAGTTTGGCAAGGCGCCCCGCATCCCCGGCCCAGCGCAAAATCCCGAGTTGGGCGATCGGGGGATGCGGCAATGAAAAGACGGCCATGATTGCGCAATGCACCAGCAGATCGGCATCGGCGGGCTTGAGATCGGCGAGCGCGATCTGGCCGAGCCACGGTTTCACTTTTCCAATCAGGACGTTGCCAAAGATCTGCGCGTGTTTCTGGGTGAGGACGCCCGTCTCTTTCTCCTTGATCTCTTTGCAAACGCCGAGCGCCAGTTTCAGACCTGTTGCGGGATCCTGTTTGTGGAGACCCCGTGCCAGGCTGAGCCGGACCCGCCGCGCCGCATCAGAATCATTATCGGCCAGACCCTTGAGCAATTGCGCCCGCGTGGTGACTTTCATTTCAGGCCAGACGCCTTCCACTGCCCGGACCCCGACGATCCACGGAAGTTTCGGTAAATTTTCAATCGCGCTCGCAAGCCCGCTTTTTCCCGACATAAGCGCTTCCTTGAGCAAGGCGCTCATCTGGTCTTCATCGGCGGCGGACAAGCGTGCGATCTGCGAGCGTGCCGCCAAGTCCGCCAGGGGATCGAGTTCGCCAGCCGGACGCGGCTCGGTTGGTTCATCGCTTTGAAGCTCCTCATCAGCATCGGAGGGGAGCTCCTCGTCGGTGGTGGAATCGGCGAGCTGGGTATAAGCGAGGTTGGTTGGGCTCGATGGCGGGGGCAGGTCCGGGGCGTCCGCGGCAGTCGGGGGCGGCACGTCCATTTCTGTGGGGGTCGATGGTTCAGTAGTCGAGTCGGGTTCCATGGGCAAAAAAAATCTCGGCTAGAAAATGGCCGCAGGTCCTTAAACGCGAGATAAAAGCACGAGCCCCCAAGTCCCCGTGTCTTCAATGCGCCCGTTCCCCTCTTGTCAGTCGCCGACTCCGTCATATAGGGTCGCCAATCTATGGCCACGAAAGCAGAAGTTCCCACCCAGCAAGACAACCGCCTCATTGTGGCCCGAAATAAAAACCTCGATCTTGCCATCCAGCAGATCGCCAAGGATTTCGGGGACGGGGCGATCATGCGGCTCGGGGACAGCCAGCAAATGGATGTGGAAGTCATTCCAACTGGGAACATTGTGATTGATCGGGCACTGGGGGTTGGCGGGTTTCCACGGGGACGGATTTGCGAGGTGTTCGGGCCGGAATCCTCAGGCAAAACGACGCTCACGCTGACGATCATTGCGCAAGCGCAGAGGCTCGGAGGGTTGGCGGCATTCATCGACGTCGAGCACGCGCTGGATCCGCAGTATGCGAAAAAGTTGGGGGTCAACCTTGACGATCTTCTTGTCTCACAGCCGAGTTCGGGGGAGGAAGCGTTGCGGATCTGCGAGACCCTGGTGCGCTCCAATGCGCTCGACGTGATCGTTCTCGATTCGGTGGCGGCGCTCGTGACCAAGGCGGAGCTCGAAGGCGAGATCGGCGATACCACTGTCGGTGCCCAAGCCCGGCTCATGAGCGCCGCCCTTCGGAAATTGACAGCGCTTATTTCCAAGGCCCGGACCGTTTGTATTTTCACCAACCAGATCCGGGAAAAAATCGGGGTCATGTTTGGAAACCCGGAAACCACGCCGGGCGGGAAAGCGCTGAAATTTTATTCGAGCGTGCGATGCGATATCCGGCGAATTGGGGCGATCAAAGCGGCCGACGGGACCGTGACTGGGAACCGGACGAAATTGAAAATGGTGAAGAACAAAGTGGCGCCGCCGTTTACGGAGGCGGAATTCGACATCATGTATAACGAGGGGATCAGCAATACCGGGGCGCTCCTGGACCTGGCCATTGAGAAGGGGATCGTGGAGAAACGCGGATCCTGGCTCAGCTACAAAGGAGCCCAACTTGCGCAAGGGCGGGATGCCGGGAAAGTGGTGTTGAAGACCGATGAAGCGCTTTACAACGAGCTTTACGCGGCGGTGAAGATCAAGCTGGACGAAGAAAAGAAGTAAGCGGGAGGGGTTCGTAGTTCCGGCTTCAGCCGGTCTGTGATCCTCCCTTCCTGACGCTTAGTGTGTTTGTATTCAACCCCGCCGCATGAATGCGGAACTACAAACCCAAAAAAAACGCCG
>JAYUPM010000166.1:0-4404 GCA_043760145.1 Spartobacteria bacterium | reverse complement strand
CCTCCCAGCAAATCGCCTCTTTGGATTTGGACCGATGAACCAACGGTGCTCGGCCCGCAACGCGCAGCGGCGCGCAAAGCCCGCCAGCAAATCGACGCCGCCCTCAATGAGCTTGCCCAGGCACGTCAATTGACTGAGGCCGCAGCAGCGTCCGGGAAGGATCTGGAGTCATCGCGGGCGGCCTTGGATAAAGCGGCGGAAGCGGTGCGAATCGCGCAACAAGAGGTGCAGCCGCCCCCAAATGAGCGCGGCAAAATCATCCCGGAATCGGACCGGCACCTGGTTGTTTTCCGGAAAAAGATTCAGCTCAGCGAGGTGCCCCGGGAAGCGTTTGCGACGATCCTTGCGACCCAGCGCTTTGACTTATTTGTCAACGGAATGGAAGCGAGGCCGGTGATGAGGGATGGCGGCCGCAACGGTCGGATCGTGATGATTAACCTGCGCGATTTCTTTAACGTAGGCGAGAACCTGATTTCCATTGAAGTCTCAAGCCACACGGAGAAACAGATGAACGATAGTGAACGGGATCAATATCCAGGATCCATGAACCACCTCAATGCCCGGAGCGGCATGGCTTTTTATCTGCGCTTGAAATCAAGCGAGGCAGATAACGAATACATTTCGGATGACAGCTGGCGGGTCCGCCGCAGCCCGGGGAGCGCTTCCATGAGTATCACGGATGCCGATCACGATTGGGCGCTAGCCCAGCCGTTGCCGACGGATGCCCAGCCGATTGATGAAGGCCCGGGGCTTGAGCCAGTGACGCGGCGCGATTATGCCAATCAAGCCGTGCCACTCAAAGATCAGCTTGCTCCAGCCGTATCGATCGCTGCGCATGGAGCGGTGATCCGGGCTTCATTACGGGCAACCGATCCCCTGCAAACCGCGCTGGATCGTCCCAACCGTGAGCAGATCATCACGACGCGTTTGGCGCTGCCAACCACCTTGCAGGCGCTCGCCCTCACAAATGGCGTGGAACTGGATGCCCGCCTTAACGAGGTCGCAGATCGGATTTTTCCGCAGGTCGTCGATGATCCCTCGCAATGGCTCAACCAATTTTACCGCCAGATGTTGAGCCGCTCCGTGACTGCACCGGAGCGCGCCATCGCCCTGGAAATGCTGGGCCAGCCCGTCAACGCGACCGGCGTCGCCAATCTCCTCTGGTCCGTTGTCAACCTCCCCGAATTTCAGTTTATTCATTAAGTCACAATGCATCCTCGCCTTCATTCCCGCCGGGATTTTCTTAAATCAGCTTCCGCCGCAACACTCGGGGCCCTCGCTGCGGGTGCCCCAAAACTCTTCGGAGCCGATCCCCTTCCCACCATCGCCCCAACGGCCGATTGCGTGATTGTCCTCTGGATGGGAGGCGGGATGGCGCACACGGAAACCTTTGATCCGAAACGATACTCCCCGTTTGAAAAAGGAATGGATTCCAACACAATCCTGAGCACTTTCCCTTCAATCGGAACCGCAGTGGACCAGATCAAATTCTCAGCGGGCCTTGAGAAAATGGCCGCTGTGATGGATCGCGGCACATTGATCCGGACAAGCATGGCATCGGATCTCGGTTTCATCCTTCATTCCCGCCACCAGTTCCAGTGGCACACCGGATATGCGCCGCCGCAATCGGTGGCAGCCCCGCATCTCGGTGCCGTCATCGCCCGGACTCTCGGGGCGCGCAATGAAGCCATCCCGCCGTTCATCAACATCGGCCAGCGACTCGATCTTGGAGAAGCCGAAGAGCTCAAGGCCTTCACCACTGCAGGTTTTCTGGGAAGCGAGTATGGCCCATTCAATATCCCCTTCCCCCAGGATGCCGCAGCCGCTGTCCGTCCTCCGGTTGGGATGACTCCGGGCCGGTTTGAGGATCGCAACAAATTCTATCGGCGCCTTTTGGAAGCGAGCCCGGTCGGGGAGTATGGGAGCAGCCATCAGCGCGATTCTTTCGTGCGCGCAATGGACAACGCCCATCGGCTGTTAAGTTCACCCGCTGCAAAGGCATTTGATCTTTCATTGGAGCCCAAGGAATCGCTGGCCAAATATATCCCGGAAGATTTCGATCCGGCCAAACTCAGTGGAGTCAAGCAGGAGCAGGATGGCAACTACGAGGCTCGCACCATTGGGCGGTTCGGGTTGGGCTGCCTGCTGGCCCGGCGCCTTGCGGAAGCCGGGGCGCGTTTCATCGAGGTCACCACCGAATACATCCCATTCCTGAACTGGGATACGCATGAAAACGGACATACCCGGATGGTGAACCTGAAGCGGATGATCGATTCCCCGGTTGCCCAACTGGTCCGCGATTTGGAAGAGCGCGGGCTTCTCAATCGGACCCTCATCGTCCTCGCGAGCGAGTTTAGCCGGGACATGATGATCGAGGGGAAATCGGGAACCAATGTGCGCGAACAATCCCGAGTCCCGGACAAAATTGAGAATCTTAAATTCTACGGAATGCACCGGCATTTTACCGAGGCGGGGTCGGTCTTGCTTTATGGAGGCGGGATCAAGCGCGGGCATCTGCATGGCGTGACGGCTGATGAACGTCCGTGCAAGACGATCAAGGATCCGGTGGTGATCGAAGATCTCCACGCCACGATTTACCGGGCAATGGGGATCTCGCCGAAGCTCTCTTACGAAATCGAGCAGCGCCCCTTTTATGTGACCCGGGATGGGCTTGGTAAACCGGTGGAGAGTCTGTTTGCGTAAAAACTTTAACGCAGAGGCGCAGAGACGCAGAGGTGGGGGCACTGGTCAAAGCGCACCCGCCGGAAAAGCGCCTCCACAAAGCGGCGGAGGACCGGCTACAAAACCTGGCGGATGGATGACGCGCTATTGATCGCGAGAGCGTTTTGTAGTGCGGCAGTCCTCTGCCGCTTTCGGAGGGGATTGAAGGGAAGGTTAGACAGTCTCGAGCCGATGTGCTCGGAATTTCCGGGCATTGCCGCGCCTACGGCCAACTGCTATGGCTTCACTCCATGAGCACGCCACCAGACGAACAACTTCATATGACTTCAGGACAGGAACGCCGCTGGTTCCGTTTGTGGAGCACGGGCCTCGCACTTTTCTTCATCCTTGTCGGCGGCACAATCACGTTCGTGCAATGGAGCACCCGGGTCGAAGAAAACCGTCGGCACGCCCAGATGATGGATCCGGCGGCGCCCGATCCCGGGGTGACCGCAGCCGCCGAGAGCTCCACAGCCGGTGCGGTCCCAGTAAAAGTCGGGATTTACCTTGAGCGCATCCCCGAGCTTTCCATCAAGGAAGCCACATGGACGGCGGTCTTTGACATTTGGTTTTCCTGGCAGGGCGATGCCCTCAAACCAGCTGAGGGATTTGTCATCATGGAAGGCGATATTGAAACGCGTGAGAAATTGGCCGAATCCCATGAAGGCGGGGCCCACTATGAGCGTTACCGGGTGGTTGCCAAAATCACGAAGTCGTTCCCTTTGATGCGTCTGCCGCACGACGATCATTTGCTCACCATCGCCATTGAGAATGGAGAGTTAGCGCGCGAAAAAATGGTGTTTGTGCCAGATGTCGAAAACTCGAGCGTGAGTTCGCGCGTGAAAGTCCCCGGTTATCGCATGGCCAGTTGGAAGATTATCGAGAAACCGCACTCCTACAAAACGACAAGGGGCGATCCGCGGTTGAAATCGGGAACCAAATCGACTTACTCGCAGCTTCGGGTGGGGCTGTTTCTCGACAGGGACGGCTGGGGACTTTACTTCAAAATGTTCCAGGCCCTTTACATCGCCTTGTTCATTGCGTTTTTGGCGTGCTTCATCAAGCCGACGGATGTCGATCCACGTTTCGGGCTTGGCGTGGGGGCGCTTTTCGCTGCGGTCGCAAACTCTTACCTGGTGGGAAGCATCGTCCCGGACACTGGCGAAATGGCGCTCGCCGATATCGTGAATGGGCTGGGAATCGTTACGATACTTGTGACCCTCGTGGAATCTACGCTCTCGCTTTATCTCTACGACATCCGGGGTGAACAAGCGCTCTCCCGGCGCCTCGACCGGGTATCGTTTATCATCATGCTCACCGGGTTCATCGCCGCCAACATCGCAATTGCGCTATCCGCAGGCTGGTGAGCCCACTGGGAGCGGCTGCGTATCTGTTTAGCGCCTTCCTGGGTTTGTAGTTCCGAATTTATGCGGCAAGGGTGCCCTCCCTTCATCTGCGTCCCTCTGAGAAATCTGTGCACAGCCCATCCCACAGAGGAGAACTTTTTAACCACAGATGTCACAGATTATCGCGGATGGGGAGAGAGCCGAACCAGACTTTTTCGGTCCGGGTTCTTTATCTGCGTTCATCCGCGTTCATCCGGGTTCATCCGTGGTTTATAATTCCCCGGCAGGGAAAGCGCTTCCGAAAGCGGCAGAGTGCACTACAAAACCTGTCGGATAA
>JAYUPM010000165.1:0-1829 GCA_043760145.1 Spartobacteria bacterium | reverse complement strand
TCGGCCCGGAACCGTTTCTTGGTCAAAAGACAATCGACCATCGGATCGGCAAACGTATCGACGTGGCCCGAAGCCTTCCAAATCTGGGGATGCATGATGATGCTGGCATCGAGCCCGACGATGTCTTCGCGGAACCGGGTCATCGATTGCCACCAGAGCTCCTTGACGTTGCGCTTGAGCTCTGCCCCGAGTGGGCCGTAATCCCAAAACCCGTTAAGCCCCCCGTAGATCTCGCTCGATTGAAAGATAAAGCCGCGCCGTTTGCAGAGGCTGACAATTTTCTCCATTCGCGAACTGCTGGTGATGGCCTGACTCATAGGGGGGCGAAACTGCGTTCCGCTTTGGCAACTCTCAAGCCCAAAACTCCGGGGTCGCCTCCGCTGCCCGGCCGTGTATGGTCAAGGGCGAATGGCTCATTACGAAAACTATCGTTCCAATGCAGCGGAGGCACCGATCATGCGGAAGTGGGTTCTGCGGGCCTTGCTGCTCTCGTTGCTGCTTCACGGGGGGCTCTTTGTTTTTTTCCAGGTCAAACAGCTTGAAACTTTTACGCCGGTGGTGGTCGAGCCCGCCCCGATCCGGTTTGTGGTTAATAAAGTCACAATCGATCCGAAGTTGCTCCAGCCCCTTGATGACAAGCGGATGCCGCTCCCCGCCACGGTCCCCAATAAGACGATCAATGTTCCTGTCGATAAACCGCAACCGAAGGAGATTTCACTCAAGCCGCAAACGAGCGAGGTGGTTTCCCCGCTGCTAACCGACACGCCAAAATCTTCGCCGCTGAATTGGGATACGATTGCCAAAAGCAACGCGGCGAGTGCGGGACGTGCCGACAAGGAACTGGGATCAATGGCCACGGCCTTCTTGAATAATAGCGTAAAGGCACCGCGACAGCCGAGCATCACCATGCCGCCCGGGACCAAGGGTGGCGACGCGATTGGTGGAACCGAGGGGATTCCAGGGCGCCAATCCATTGATTCCGCGCTCGCCCTGGCGGGGACGCCATTGGGCGCCAACCAACCCGTGGCGATGCCCGGCGGCGCCCTCTTCTCCCATGACGAATCGGAGCTGCGGCCCGAGGCGCAGGAGGCCTTGAAAAAACTTGGACGGTTGATCTCGCTCTACCCCGAAGCCCTTTTTGTCATCAGCGGGCACACCGACTGGACCGGGGCCGCAGACTACAATCAGCGGCTCAGCGAACGCCGGGCTGAGGCGGTGAAGGAATGGCTTGTGGGAACTTTGGGGATTGCCCCGGAACGGATTGCGACGATTGGCCGTGGCAGCGTGGAAGCCATTGTGGAAGCCGATCGCACCGTGGATGAGCAGCAACCAAACCGCCGCGTGGAGATCGTAATCAAGACCCGTCGGCGGTAACGGAAGTCGGAGGTCGGGCGATATCTGACCGATCGGTCGGATCCGACTGATCGGTCCGATTTCCCTCCGCTTTCCGCTTTTCGCTTTTCGCTTTCCGCTTTTCCCATCCCCCGTCAGCATGCGCGGCTGTGAAAAAGTTGATCATTCAGATGCCGTGTTTTAACGAAGAGGGAACCCTTGCCATTGCGCTCAAAGCGCTCCCGCGAAGTGTGCCGGGCGTGGACAAGGTGGAATGGCTGATCATCAACGATGGGAGCAGCGACAAGACGATGGAGGTGGCCAGGGCAAATGGGGTCGATCACATTGTCGATCTAGGGTCGCATCAAGGATTGGCGCGCGGCTTCATGGCGGGCCTCGATGCCTGCCTGCGTCACGGGGCCGATATCATCGTAAATACCGATGCCGATAACCAATATAACGCCGACGATATTCCCAAGCTCATCGAGCCGATCCTG
>JAYUPM010000164.1:0-4424 GCA_043760145.1 Spartobacteria bacterium | reverse complement strand
TTCCCGGGCGATGCGCGCCGCCTCATCCTCGCGCACGGATCGGAGCCGGGCTGCCAATGCCCGCAACTCTTCGCGCGAATCACGCAACGCAAGATCGGCCTGCTTTCGCTCCGTAATGTCGAGCGTGGTTCCCGCAAGGCGAATCGGCTTGCCATCCGGGTTACGAATGACCCGCCGCGTGGCGCTAAGATGCCGCGCCGGGCCCATCGCTGGGTTTGTTTGGTATTCGTTCGAGGCATGTCCCGTGAGCTCCGGGATGCGGGCATGTGCCTCAAGGATAGCCTGCCGATCCCCAGGGTGCACCAATTCCAGGAACTCCGGAAAAGTCGGGGCCGCAAGGGAAGGATCGCACCCATGAAGGCGCGCCATCTCTCCCGACCAGGAACCCGTTAAGGTCTCCAAATCCAGCTCCCAACTGCCAAGTCCTGCACTGGCTTGGGCGGCGGCCAGGCTCGCTTCACTCTCGCGCAGTTTAGCCTCCGCTTTTTTGCGGGCCGTGATGTCGCGGAAAAAAATCGTGAGACCATTAGCAGACGGATAAATGCGGTTTTCGAACCAGCAGTCCCAATGCGCGAAATATTTCTCGAACTCGGCCGGCTTTTGTTCGGCCACTGCCCGCTCATAAGCAAACTGGAAGTGGCCGGTGCCTTCAGGAAACACAGTCCAGATATTTTTGCCGATAAGCTCAGCGGGCTTGCGGCCAAAGAGCTTGCCAGCCTGCTCGTTGACGTATGTGTAGCACCAGTCGCTGTCCAGGGCGACAAAGCCGTCGGAGGTCCGTTCCAACAAGTCGGTAATCTCGCTGCGGGCGGCCTCGGATTTTCGCAACAGCTCCTCACGATCCCTCTGGGCCTGTCTAAGCTTTGTGACATCCCGGGTTACGCCAAGGAGCGCGGTGACCCGCCCCTCCACGTCCCGCAACGGCACAGCGTGTATTTCCATCGCGCGCCGCGTCCCCTTGAGGCCGATGGCGTCAAACTCAAGGATCCCCGCCGCGCCTGACATCACTTCCCGGTGCAACTTCAAGAAGGCCTCCCGGCAATCCGGGGCCATAAAATTGAGCAATGGTTGCGCCGTCACTTCCTCCAGCTTCGTGGCATCAAGCATGGCAAGTCCGGCGGCATTCATCTCCAGGAGGCGGCCCTCCGGCGAAATCAATTTCACGCATTCGGGCTCGGCTTCGATGATCGCCCGAAGGGCCGCATTGGCCTCATTGAGCAACGCCGTGCGCCCCGCAACACGCGCTTCAAGTTCGTCGAGCGCGCGTTGCCGGCCGTGTTCGGTGGCGCGCTGTTCGGTCGCCAACGCAGCGATGCCAAGCGTGGTAATCGAAATGATGCCTAGGAAGAATACGAGCACCAGCAACGATTGGTGGAGCGAATCTAAATTGAACGGACCAGAGCCGTGGACGGTCCCCCAGCCCGAAATGCACGCGACCAGGAACGTCCCGGTCGCGGCACCGCGTTGACCAAGGCGCAGGGCGGCCCAAACGAGTAGGGGGCTGAGCGCGAATGCGAGAACCGGGCCGCCGAAAATTCCCATTATATCGGAAATGAACAAGGCGCGGGTCACGGCCAGGAGCAGCGCAAAGCAGAAGGCCGCCTCCCAGTAATGCATGCGGCAACTCGACGGGCGCCACGCCAGCAGCAGCGGGGTGATCACAATCACTCCCGCTGTGTCGCCCAACCACCACGTCCACCAGGTCGGCACGAAGGCGCTCCAGGAGACGAATCCGCCGAGGGCCAGGCAAGTCACGCCATTGGTGGCGCTAACGACGCAGCTCACCATACCACCGAGAGTCACTAATGCACACACGTTGCGCACGCTTTCGAGCGCTCCTTCCGGCCCCGAGTAACGCCGCACCAATTGCGCGCCCGCCCATGCTGTCAATGACGCCCCGGCCCCAATGCCTGCCGCAGTCAGAACTGAAATCACAAGGGGAGCTGGCGCGGAGGCGTGAAGAAAATCCGAGAGGTTTGCTGCAAACGAGCCAAGCCAAATTCCGGGCCAAATCCGGGGCCCGAGAATCAGCACTGCGGCAAGTGCAAGTCCCGAAGGCAGCCAAAGTGGCGTCGCGTGTCCACCGGGCATCGCGAAAATCAACCCAAAGCGCGCGGTTGCGATATAAAGCGCCGCCACCAACAGCACATTCAACAGCCAGCGCGGGCCAAATGGGCCTGCGGAAACCTGAGGAAGATTTTGGGAATTACTCATTCAGTTTCTTTGCGTTCTTTGCGGGTATGCAACTGCCACGATTATGGTCGCGCGGCTGGCATAGGTAGAGGAATAGATCGGGGACCGCGTCACCATCCTTATCTGGGATAAATAATAGGTTTCGAACGGGATTGAAGCTGGAAGGGGCCACAGTGGAAAGGCCCGTGCTTATACTGGCAACCGGCATGTCACCCGGCATCCGCCCTCTGCAGGTCTCCTAACGTCAATATCCGCGCCGATCACTCCGGCTCGATAAGTGATGATATGCAAACCCATGCCGTGGCCATCCGCGGGCTCCTCAAATCCACTCCCATTGTCGGTCACCGTAAAAGTGTGAGCACCACCTCCCTCTATCGATTCTATGATGATTCGGCTGGCATCCCCATGCTTGATGGCATTTGTGATGCATTCCTGCACGATCCGGTAAATGTGAATTTCCACAGACTTGGCCAGCTTCAGGACTTTCCCGCATTGATGCAGTTCGCAGCAAATCCCGAGGCGCTGGCTGGTTTGATTGGACAGATCCTCCAACGCGACGAGCAGGCCATACCGGTTGAGTTCGACCGGATAAAGTCCCATCGCAAGCCGGCGGGCGGACTGAATTGTATCGTTGATGAAGGCGGCAAGGTCGGCGGCGGCCTTGGCTGAAGGGTGGGCCTCGGCGGCAAGTGTGTTTGCGAGGACCTTGCCCAGCAGGGCGATCCCTGCCAATTCCTGACCCAGCCCATCGTGCAAATCCTGCCCGATTCGGAACTGATCGCGCTCGCTGATTTCGAGGATCTCGCGTTCAAGCCGACTGCGCACCGCGATCTCCGTTTTGAGGGCGTCGAGAGCCGACCGCAATTGCAAGCTGCGTTCGCGCAAGGCTTCCTCTGCGCGAGCGCGTTCGAGCCTGAGATAAATCCGCGTTGCCATCTCAGAGAGCAGATCAATCTCATTCGCCAGCCATACACGCGGAAGTCGGGTGCCCGCGCTCAAAACGAATTTCCACTGTCCATCGGCGATGTGGCTTGCATTGGCAATCGCCCCGATTTCCAACGCCGCGAACTTCTCCGCTTGCGAGGCTGATCTGGGATCCCGGGAGACGTCGTTGATAGCCATGGCCTTGCCTGCCGCCATTTCCCGTCGCTCGGCCTCGGTATGGTATTCGGTAATGCGATAAACGCCGACGAGGCTGGGCGTATCGACCGGATGATGATCATGAATCACAGTGCATTCGCCTGCCGCTTCATCGATCTCCACCAACGCGCAATGGGTAAGGTGCAAATGACTCGCGATCCGCTCACCGGCGACGCGCATGATATCCGCGGAGGAAGAGTGCGGGGCAAAGACGCTGAGCATGTCCGCGAGGAATGCCAAATCCAGCTCGCGCCGCTTTCGCTCGGTGATATCCACCAGCATGTTGATCCCGCCCACAACCTTGCCATCAGCATCAAGCAACGGGGTCGGATGCGGTATGAACCAGACCCGCGTGCCGTCCGGACGCTCAGCGATGGCTTCTATGTCCCGGATAGCGCGCCCCTCCTTGAGCGCAGTGGCCATCGGACCTTCGTTGTGGGGCATCGGCGTGCCGTCCGGATGGTAAAGCTTCCAGTTTACACACCAGCGATCCGTCCCCACCTCCGGCACAAACCCCGAAAATGTGACCGCAGCGGGATTGAAATGTGTGAGCCGACCCTCCGCATCAGTCGTGTAAACCGCAGCGGGCAACGCATCAATCATCGTCTGGAAGCGGCGCTCGCTTTCAAACAATGCGTCGTCCGCGCGATGGCGCTCGGTGATACTCGAACGGAGAACCAGATACTGACGCGCCTTCTCCACAAGGAGCTTTTGTTCTTCAAATAGATCGTTTGGCATGGCGCATTCAGGATGGCGCCTGCGGGCTTGAGTCAGTGTCCCGAAACATGGGCTTGCCCGCGTCCAGATAACGGCCCGAGCCGCCAGCGAATGAGACCTGATATATGAGACCGACGTTTATGCAAGGCTTGTCACGGGCGCCGGTATAAGCCCGCCACTTCCTTGATCGAAAATCTTCGGATTGGATTGTGGGCGATCCAGTCATGCGTATTGCAGGTTGGACGCGTTATTGATCGCGACAGCGTTTTGTAGTGCGGCACTCCTCTGTCGCTTTCGGAAAGGATAACGGGAAACAACCATGTCCTAATGCAACCGCCCTGGAAATGGAGGGAACATTTAAGGAATAAATCAAC
>JAYUPM010000163.1:0-4424 GCA_043760145.1 Spartobacteria bacterium | reverse complement strand
TTTTTGTTCGCGTCAGTGGTGTCTCGTTGCGCTTCAGAAAGGAAAGAGGCGAGACGCCTCTGCCACGAGGAACGGATCCTTTCGTCGCGGGGGGGCCGGGGGCTGACGCCCACCGGCTAATTTCCGTTGCGCCTCCGTATCTGTTTAGCGTGCTCATCGCCAAGCGATGCCTGCGACGTAGCGCGGGTTTCCAAACCTGCTGTGTCGCCGACTTCCAAGTCGGCATGGCACGAGGAACGGATGAATTATGAGGGATAAAAAGGGCGCAGTGGATCATTTCATTCTTCATAATTCATAATTCATCCTTTCCTCCCACGGGATGTGTGAAAGAAATTTTGACTAATTGGCCAATGCTGTCGTCAATGGAGTGTGAAAGCGGCGAGCCGGTTGGCTTAGGCCGCGATTCCAAACCCAAACCCATCCATAGAATGAATTCCAAAACCCTCCTCACGTTCGTTGCCACGCTCGCCCTGGGCTTCAATGTCGCTCTCGCGGCCGAAGAAGACACGCCATTGGCGAAGGCGATGTCGGCCATGAACAAAAATCTCCGGACTCTAAAACGCCAGGTCAATGCCGGGGACGCGACCAAGAAGGAAGACAACCTTGCGCTGATCGCCAAGCTAAAGGTGAACCTTGAGGAATCCAAGAATCTGGAGCCGGCCAAGACGAAGGATCAGCCGGCAGCGGACAAGGCGGCTTACCTTGCCAAATACAAGGAGCAGCTCGAAAGCTTGGGCAAATCATTTGACGAGATCGAAGTCGCGCTCAAGGCGGACAAGCTGGAAGACGCCAAGAAAGTTTTCGAGAAGCTCTCCGAGCAAAAAGAGAAGGGCCACAAAGATTTCGGCGCTGACGACGAGGCCTGAAGTCTAACTAAAGTCTAAAGTCTGAAGTCTGAAGTGAAGGGCGAAGATCGGACCCGCTTTTCGCTTTCCGCTTTCCGCTTTTCCCCTTCCGCTTTTTCTTCATGACTAAGCAGCAATTGCTCGATCTTTATTTCATGGATGCCCGGTCGAAGTTGATCGATCTGGCGGCATTCCTTGATCGTGTTGAGCGCGGCTCAGGCGAGGCGGATTTCCGACTCGTTGAACTCCGAAAAGCGCTGGAAATCGTGAATGCCAATGGGTCTGAGAAAGCGAAGGCGGTGTTGATGTCGCTTAGTGATCCGACATTGGAACCTATTCCAAAGGCCCCGGGGAAAGGGGCTTGCGGGGCGTGGCCCGGTCCATCAAACAAAGGCGCTTAAAACTTCATGCGTTACATCGAACCTCATGGACACATGGTCAGCCGGACGACCGATGACTACGAAGCCATGGTCCTGGCAGGGTGCGCAGCGGTTTGTGAGCCCGCGTTTTGGGCCGGGTTCGACCGGCGCGGAGTGGAAGGTTTTTACGATTATTTTTGTCAGCTCACGGATTACGAGCCGAAACGGGCTGCCCGGTTCGGGTTGGCGCATTACTGCTGGCTCTGCATCAATCCGAAGGAATCCGAGGACATGGAACTCGCTGGGGAAGTGCTGGAAATCATTCCGGAGTTTATGGAGCGTCCGACGGTGCTTGGGATTGGCGAGATCGGGCTCAACAAAAACACGCGCAACGAACTTCAAGTGCTTGAGCGGCACATTGATTTGGCGGCGCGGCACGACCAGCTGATCCTGGTGCATACGCCGCACCTTGAGGATAAGCACAAGGGGACCCGTCTTATTCTCGAAATGCTCCGGGCCGATTCACGGATCCAGCCGGGCCGGGTAATCATCGATCATTGCGAAGAACACACGATCGAGATGGTGCTTGATGCGGGGTTCTGGGCCGGGATCACCCTCTATCCCGAGTCGAAGACCACGCCGCCGCGGGCCATCGATATGTATGAGCTCTATGCGGGCCAAAATATCTGGCTCAATAGCGCTTGTGACTGGGGTAAAAGCGATCCGCTCGCTGTCCCAAAAACCGCGTTGGAAATGCGACGCCGGGGTCATTCGGCTGAGACCATCGACAAGTTGGTTTTCCAAAATCCGGTCCGGTTCATGGCTCAAAATCCGCGCTTCCAGACGCCCTGAAGTCGGAAGGCGGAAGTCTAAAGTCTAAAGTCTAAAGTCTAAAGTCTAAAGGCGGAAGGCGGAAGTCGGAAGGCGGAGGTCTAAAGTCTGAAGAAGGCGGATTAGCAGTGGCGAAGTCCTGAAAAATGCAGTATGGCAGGCCCCGCCATGACCCTCAGTTTCCTCCTCCTCGGAATTGCCGTTCTGATCTTTCGTTACCTGGCTTTTGAAGCGAATGCCGCTTTTCGGAACCGGCTGATGCGATTGCTTCGACGCAAAGCGCAGCGAACCCAGCTGTTTGCCGTGTTGCGTGAACACCCTGGGCAACTTAGCGAGTTCCGGCGCCGTGTCCTGCCATATGCGGCCTTGCAAGTGGGACTCGACGCCTTGGCGTGCGTGCTTTTTGTCGGGGGACTTTATCTCTTCCCACCGCAAATCGGGATGACTGACCTCCTCTTATTGCAACGTGGGAGTGTCCTGGTGGTCGGGGTGGCGCTCATGGCGGAAATTCTCTGGCTTGGGATGGCGCTACGAGTGAGTTTGGCGCGTAGTGCAGAGATTGAAAATTGAAAATTGAAAATTGAAAATTTGAAATTGGGAGTAAGCCTTCGGGTCTTGGGATGGGGATTCTCGGGATGCGTGTGAGGGTCGGAAATTGAAAATTGAAAATTGAAAATTTGAAATTGGGAGTAAGCCTTGGGGTCTTGGGATGGGGATTCTCGGGAAGCGCGTGAGGGTCGGAAATTGAAAATTGAAAATTGAAAATTGAAAAATTTATATTGGGCGTAAGCCTTCGGGTCTTGGGCGGAAGATTCGCAGGCCGGGCTGCTGCAATCTCAAATTTTCAATTTTCAATTTTCAATTTTTATTTGCTGGCCCGCCCTCCGTTGCGCCAGATCGCATTTTTGGGGTCGATCGCGATATTCGCATTCCCCGCGTTTGCCCAGGATCGGACAGCCGCCATTGCGCCGGCGATCCCAGTTTCCGCAGTGCCGCCCCCCAGCGCGCCGACGCCGACTTGGGAAACGCAGAAACAAGCGCGCACCTATCTGTTGAGCATCCCCGCGCCGCGTGGCCAGATCGTGGATCGCAACGGGACGGCGCTGGCCCAGACCCGGGTCAGCTATAACCTCGCAATCGCTTTTCCGACGCCGCTCAAATTCAAAGACCCGGAGATTAGCGGATTCGCGAGGAAACAAGTGGACCGGGCGGAAGCAATTCTTGGGCGTGTGATCGGCTTCTCGGAAGCTGCGGCGCTAAAGCATTACAAGAACCGGGGGGTGGTGCCTTACGTGATTGCGCAGGATCTGCGGCCCAATGAGATCGAGCTGATCAAGAGAGAGGCCTCGGGGAACTTGACGCTGCAACCGGTGTATCAACGCTTCTATCCGCATGGGTCGATGGCCGGCCACATCATCGGATACGCGGGACGGGCCGGGCGGATTGCGGATGGGCCGATTGAGAACAACGAATTGCTCTGGCCCAATGCGGAAGGGCGGGACGGATTGGAGCAAGCCTTCGACAACCAGCTCCAGGGGAAGTTCGGGCAATACAATATCTCATTTGATGCGCAGGGGAGGAAAACCTCGGAGCAAATATCGATCCCGCCCCAGCCCGGGTATAACGTGGTGACAACCATCGACGCCAATATCCAACGGATGTGCGAAGAGGCATTGGCCAAGGGATGCAAGCGCGGGGCAATGGTAATCATCGATCCGAACACAGGCGATGTGCTGGCCCTCGCGTCATGGCCGACGATCAATCCCAACGCGTTTATCCCGGTCATTTCGAGTGAAGCTTTCCGCGCCTTGCAGGCAGACAAAGACATCCCGCTCCTCCCCCGGGCCTTTCGCGCCTCGTATCCGCCGGGATCGACGTTCAAAGTGTTTGTCGGCCTTGCGGCTTTGCAGAGTGGCGAGGTCCATCCTGAGGATGAGTTCAATTGCCCCGCATCGCTTGAGATCGGGCGATTGACGTTTCGGAACTGGAAAAAAGACGGCGCGGGGATGCTCAACTTTACCGATGCCCTCACCCAATCCTGCAACACGTGGTTTTATCAGGTCGGGATGAAAATCGGCGGGGCCGTGATTAGCGATTACGCCATCCGGCTCGGCCTCGGGGCGCGGACCGGGATTCCGCTCAATGCGGAAACCGATGGGCGGATTCCGACCGATGAATACATGCTCAAGATTTACAAACGGCGGCTTCTGAATGGGGACGTGGCGAATCTTTCCATCGGACAAGGGGACACGCTGATTTCGCCGATCCAGATGGCGCAGGCGATGGGGGCGATCGCCAATGGCGGGACGCTTCTTCAGACACGGCTGGTCCAGCAGGTCCAGAGTATCGATGGACAAATCGTCAATGCGTATGATGTCCGGGCCCGGGC
>JAYUPM010000162.1:0-1836 GCA_043760145.1 Spartobacteria bacterium | reverse complement strand
CGGCGACTGTAATGATGGCCCGGTCCCGCTTGGACAATTCGGGGAGCGCACTAGCCGCGCACCAACTCAGGAGAAAATGGGAGATCGGATTCATTGGGAGGCAAACTGATGCAACCAGAACGTCCCGCCCACCCGAATTATTATTAACATATGAAACTCAATACCCTTGAAGACCTTTTTCACCACGAATTGAAAGACCTGCACAGCGCGGAATCACAGTTGGTAAAAGCGCTGCCAAAGATGGCAAAAGCCGCAACGAATCCGGAGCTGAAAGTCGGGTTTGAGGAGCACCTCGAACAGACTAAAATCCATGTCGAACGCCTCAACCAGATCGGGGAGGACCTGGGCAAAAAACTGACCGGCCACAAGTGCAAAGCCATGGAGGGTCTTGTCGCCGAAGGGGCGGACCTGATCGGCGAAGAAGCCGAGGAAAGCGTCCGCGATGCGGGCCTTATCGGGGCCGCGCAACGCGTTGAGCATTACGAAATCGCCGGATACGGCACCGCCCGTGCCCTGGCCACTCGCTTAGGCTATGACGATATCGCTGAGACCCTTGGCCTAACGCTCCAAGATGAGAAGGACACGGATGAGAAGCTCACCGATCTCGCGGAATCCGAAGTCAATGCCGATGCCGCCAGCGCGATGAAATGACAAAATTTTTGGCCCACGGAACACACTGAACACACGGAGAATGACCGGAGCAACTGGAGTGTCTCGAAACATTCCGTGGGCCCGGCTCAATTCGATTATCAGGCGGCGCTGCATCCGCGCATAATAAGAATCAGAAGGGCCGAGCCGATAAGGGAAACGATTATTGAACCGATACAGCCGAGCTTGTTGGAGAAGAATGCGAACATCGCTTCCTAATCGGTCCGAGTAACGCCGCTGGTTCCCTGCCGGAGGCCGCAGAGCGAACCCGAGCCAAAGAAGACAACCGGAATTTTAACGCAGAGACGCAGAGACGCAGAGACGCAGAGGCGGGGAGGACGGATGTGGACGGATCACCATCGTTGTCCACATCTCTCAGGGTTCCGGTAGAGTATGCCGATCAACGCAGATTGCCACAGATTCCAAGCCCTCCGAGTTCTGCATTCACCGAGATCTCACCATTCTCAACAGTTGTCTTGCCTGGACTTCATCTGAGAAAATCTGCGTGAATCGGCGTAATCTGTGGATAACTGTTAACCGTCACGACCCAGAGTTTGCTGCCGCTATTTTTCTCACGCCTCACATCGTCAACAGCACCAGCAGCATGCAACGGCTCACGTCACACGAACTGGAGAATGCCGAACTCGTGGACAAGGCTTTTACTCCGAGCGAACTCGAAAAATACCTCGATTCGCCCTCGCTCTTTCCGCCCGCCCTGCCGCCACCGACAACCGCCCGCCCGGCTGTCGTCCGCCGGACTGTTACAAAGCCCCCCACCGCCCCCGCCTCGAATGAAGTGCGCAAAGCAATCGCCGTGGATAAAAAACCCGCCCCCGCCGCTAACGCAGAGAGAGAATGACGAGCGACAGAAAAAGACCTTTTTTGAACCGCTAATGAATTGAGATGGAAACCTCCGACTTCCGAGCTCGGACTTAGCCGCGCTGATCCCGCTGCGCTCAAACTTCTCGAGCAAGGAGGGTAGGGCGCGCTCCAAGTCGCTTGCGTTTTGTCGGGCGCCATCCCACAGAGGAGAACTTTTTAACCGCAGATTATCGCGGATGGGGAGAGAGCCGAACCAGACTTTTTCGCTCCGGGTTCTTTATCTGCGTCTATCTGAGTTATCTGCGGTTAAAAATTCCGGGGTTAATCATGGACGGGAACTTCAACCGCAGAGAACACAAAGAGCGC
>JAYUPM010000161.1:0-4434 GCA_043760145.1 Spartobacteria bacterium | reverse complement strand
ACACTGTGCGCCATCCTCCCATTGAGCCGGTTGGCTTTTCCAGGAATCGCATTGCTCTCATGCACAAAGGTTGGAATGCCGCGCATGCGCCCTGCCAGTATCGGGGCCGTCGATGTAAACCCGCCCATGCCCAGAACTGCGTTGGGTTTAAACTCGGAGTAGAGCGCCTGGCATCGCTTGAGGGCGGATAGGAAACTGCGAAAGAAGCCAAGGATGGCGGGCGAAAGAAGCTTGGGCAACCCGACACCCGGCAGCTTCTCGAACCGGAACTCAGACCGGCCATGAGTGGCGAGTGCGTCGATTTCTTTTTCGGAAATAAACACCATCACTTCATGGCCCCGAGCAAGGAGAACCTCGCCCACAGCCAGCCCCGGAAAGAGATGACCACCGGTTCCTCCAGCTGCTATGACGAATTTCATTTCCGTTATATTTCCCTTTTATAAATACCGGCGACTGCGCGACGCGGCTCTGTTCGCGCCCGGAGACGGACACTGGTTTTGTCGGCTTTCTCGCCTATCCCCTGCCTGTAAATATTGATCAGTATCCCGACGCACATCAGGCAAAAGGCGAGATTGGATCCGCCATAACTGATGAATGGGAGTGGCAATCCTTTGTTGGGAAGGAGAGCGGTTGTGACCCCAATATTGAGCGCGGCCTGGATCGAGATCAGCACAACGATTCCAAACCCAAGCAGCATCCCGAATCGATCCCGGGCCTGGGTCGATATGGCCGCCCCGCCAAGCAGGATAATGACGAAGCAGAGCACGATAAGAAGGGTGCAGCGCAGCCCCAGTTCCTCACCCACCATTGGAAATATAAAATCCGTGTGGGCATAAGGCAGATACGCCATTTTCTGCCGGCCATTGCCAAGCCCGAGTCCCTCGACTCCCCCGGATCCGAAGGCGATCAAGGCTTGATACTGTTGAAGCCCGGCGCCCTCCTTAAATTTTTCGAGATCCAGGAACGCCATTATCCGCCCATGCCGTTCTCCGATGCTCTGGGCCACATGATACAATCCAAAAAGGCCAAGGGCGAAAAGCGGGGCGATGTATATGAGCCGGGTTCCGGCGATGAACATGAGAATGAACATCGTTGCGGCGATCAGGGCGGTTGTGCCCATGTCCACCTCCGGGGCAATAAGTGCCATTAAAATACCGACCCCGGCGATGGGTGCGATGAAACCCTTAACAAGCGAACGCGCGTCTGTTTGCTCCCGGGAGAACCACCATGCAAGGGCGCAAACCGCCGCGAATTTAGCAAGCTCCGATGGCTGAAAGGATGCGACCCGAAGGTTGATCCACCTTGAGGAACCATTGATCCGCTGGCCAATGGGGGGGACGAAACAAAGGATCAGCAGGATCACAGCCAGTCCAAACCAAATGTGCCATGTCTTTTGCCAGAAATGGTAATCGAGATTGGCTGTGATGATGCAAAGCGTGAACCCTATCACCAGCCAGATGCACTGGCGCTTGATGAAGTAGTTGGGGTTCCCATGGCTATCCTGGGCAAACGCACTTGTGCTGAAAAGCATGACACAGCCAATGACGACCAGAATCGCCACCGCCATGATCAAAAAATAGACACTCTTGCGATGCATCAGGATGTCCGGACTGGCAATTAGGTCTTCTTGGGGGGCAGCTTAAGGGTTTGTCCCACTTTGAGTTTTTTCGGATCCTCAATCTTGTTCAGTTTCAATAGCTCGTCATACGCAACTCCATGACGCCGCGCGATCGCCACCGGGTTGTCCCCCTTGGCCACCACGTATGTCTTTGGCGCGGCTTTCACTATTGCCCCGACCTTCGGAGTTTCATCGATTTTCTTTGCCACCACCTTCGGCGTTTCTTCACTCTTCTTCGCCACCATTGCAGCGGGCCTGGACCGCGGAATATTCAAGACCTGCCCGGGATGCAAGCTGGCAACATTCTTCGCTCCATTCGCCTCCTCCAAGTCTGCAATGCTTACAGAATACAGTTGGGCAACCCTCGCAATGTTATCCCCGGAATTCACATGATGAATGCGCCCACCGGATATCGGGGAAACAATTGCCGACTGTCCCGCAGGAGTCCGTTCCACTGGGTCCTTCCTTGGGAGGATCGACGAAGCCGCCGGGGCACTCAACGACGCGGTCTTAAGAGATGAGGCAGCCGCCTTTGCCAGCGGTTCCTGCGCCCTCCGGTTGGCCTTGATGCTGTTGAACGCGTAAATCCCGCCCACCGCCACCACATGGAGGATTAGCACCACCACAAACGCGCTTGATAGCTTGGTCTGTGGTTCGTCGGCATAATCATCCATTGTTGGCAGCACACGGCGGGTAGCCGTCGCGGCATTTAGGCGCTTCTTGAGTTTGAGTTTGAAGAGGCTGGGTAGCTTTGGGAGTTTCATTGGGCTTGGTGGTGTTTATCGGGCAGGGCTGCAACCAACTCGCGGAACTGATTCCCGCGGTCGGCGTAATTTCGGAACATGTCAAAAGAAGAGGTGCCAGGGCTGAAAAGAACGACATCGCCGGGCTGCGCTAGTTCGTGGGCCTTTGCCACAGCCCGTTCCAGGGAGGTGCCGGCATTGTGTGTCGGGACACATCCGCTCCACAGGTTGTCAATCCGGTCAGCCATTTCTCCGATCAATATTGCAGCCCTGCATTTGGATGACACCAACTGGGCGAGCGAATCGTATTCGAACCCTTTGTCTTTGCCGCCCGCAATCAAGACCACAGGACGGGACTCGGAGAGTAACGCCTTCTCGACCGAATCAAGGTTTGTTCCCTTGGAATCATTGACCCATTCCACTCCGTTCACTGTCCGGATTACTTCGCATCGGTGCGGCAACGGCTGGAAATCACGCACTGGAATTACCATCTGCTCCAATGCCAAACCCCAGGCCAATCCGACGCAGAGGGCAGCCATCAAGTTCTCGGCGTTGTGCGCGCCTCGCAATTTAGTGTCACGCATGGCAATCACCGCGCGGCCATGATGAAATATCACCCCATCGCGCAACTCAAAATCACCCCCGGGAACATACGCGCTAAAAGTGATCTTTTTCGCCACCAGCGCCGGGAGCGGATCGCGCAAGTTAACCACCGCCCAGTCGTCCGCCGTCTGATTTTCAAATACCCGGACCTTGGCATCGTAATAGTCGGCGGGAGATTTATAGCGATCGAGGTGATCCGGCGCGAATCCAAGCCACACTGCGATCTGCGGGCGGAACCGTTCAATCCGCTCGAGTTGGAACGAACTTACCTCCACGGTCATGACATCAAGGGCGGGACTCTGGCTGACACAAGCGGAGAACGCCGGGCTGATGTTGCCACACGCCACAGTCTTGACTTTGCATCCCTCGAGCATCCGGGCAACAAGATGTGTGGTGGTGGTCTTCCCGTTCGTCCCGGTGATGGCGATGATGGGGCATTCGCAGAACTCAAATGCGAGTTCGAGTTCGCCGATCATCCGTTCCCCCGCGCGCGAAAAATTGCGCACCAGAGCAACCGAGGGATCGATCCCGGGACTTAGAACTGCGAGATCATATGGAAGGCCGGGGGACTCGGCAGTCGGCCCGGCAATCACGCGAATGCCCCGCTCCCTGAGTGACCTGATCTTACCCTGCAATGCCACTTCATCCCCTGAGTCGAGGACTGTGACAGTCGCCCCGTCCTCCTTGAGCAGGATGGCAGCAGCTTCCCCGCTTTCTCCCGCCCCGAGCACCGCAACGTTGTGGTTTTGGTAATGCACTTTATCTCAGTTTGAGGGTTGCAAGGCCAAGCAGCGCGAACATCACCGAGAGAATCCAGAACCGCACAATAACGGTGTTCTCTTTCCAGCCCTTGAGTTCGAAATGATGATGAATGGGTGCCATCAGGAAGACCCGGCGTCCCTGCCCGTGAATCTTTTTTGTAATCTTAAACCATGTCCGCTGAATCAGCACCGAGGCCGCTTCGATTACAAATACTCCGCCGACGACAATAAGCAGCAATTCCTGTTTGCAACAGATCGCCACGACCCCAAAGAAACCGCCAATCGCAAGCGACCCGGTGTCGCCCATGAATAGCTTGGCTGGGTGGCAATTAAACCAGAGAAACCCAAAGGAGGCACCCACCAGCGCCATGCATACCACGGAGAGTTCCCCCGCAAACGGATAGTAAGGCAACTGGAGATACTGCGCAATATTCACATTCCCGGCGGCATAAGTCAGGATCGAGTAAGCGACCCCTGTCGTAATGGTGCAGCCAGCAGCCAGCCCATCCAGCCCGTCTGTCAGGTTGACCGCGTTGGAGCTGCCGATTATCACCAGCGCGAAAAATAAAATCGTGAACCCGCCAAGGTTCCAAATGATCGGCTCCTTATAGAACGGGACATACAAAGCGCGTGCCTGGACCTCGATCGCAGGGTTGTAAAGAAAGTAGGCGGCGACAATGGCTGCCATTATTCCCTGCCCAATAAGCTT
>JAYUPM010000160.1:0-12051 GCA_043760145.1 Spartobacteria bacterium | reverse complement strand
TAGTGATCGAGCCATCCGGATTGCGGCGGGCGACATAACCGGCGCGCACTTTCCGTCCGTCCGGCCTCAGGGTTACTTCTCCATGGATAATCGCGATCGAGGTCGTTGAGACTTTACCCACCGTGCCTGTAATGCCGGCTGTTAAGCTCGGAGTTTTTATCGTCCCGCCGCCCGAACCTTTCGGGACGTAAAAAACAAACGTCCCTTTTTCCAAGGCCAATGTCCGGCTGGCCGCTTCAAATGAAAACACAGTATTCTGTCCAATCCGGACCACCGATCTGTCGGCATATTGCAACTCCGCGCGCGCCCCATTCTTGGTGAAAAGGAAATTATTGGCGCGAACGATATCCGATACCGCAGCAGCGCGCCGGGAAGTGGCGCCGGCGTTAATGGAGCCGTAGCTGACCGAGTTTTCCACCTGGGTAACGGTCGCTTGCGTGAACGCCTTCGCCGCGTTGGCTTCAGGAGATGGGAGCAGAGCCATCGTCACGAGTAGCGAGGCAGGGATCAAATAGCGGGAGAGATGGATCACGGGATGTAGCTTTTTCCCTCCGCCCAAGGGAGTCAAGCGTCGGTTCTCAGATGTTGATGCGATAGCGAGGGCTCGGAATTCGCAGTTGTTGCCGCGAGTCCCGACAATTAATAAGTCTGGATGCTCACAGGCAAACGCCAACACCGACGCAGCCTTGCGATCGCATGTATCCTCTGCACAGCGTTGGTTTTACTGCTCAACCGGTTTGGCTTTGATTACCTCCTGCGCCTCGATTGCCGCGCCCAGGATTGGATCACCCAGAGGGGTCGCGCGGCCGCCCCGGATCCGCGCCTGGTGTTTATGGCGATTGACCAGCCATCGGTCCTTTTGGATGCGCCGCGCGTGGAGGAAATTGAGGCGTCGCCAGAGCTGACCTTGATGAAAGAGCAGGGCTTCCCGTGGCCAAGGGAAGTGTATCCGATGATCATCGAGCGCCTGGTCGGGGCCGGTGCCCGGGTGGTTGCTTTCGATCTGCTTTTCCCATCGGCCCGTGATGGGGACGAGGCAATGAAGGAAGGCCTGGATCGATTCCGCGATCACGTCGTAATCGGCAGCAATTTTGTCGACGTGGAGCAGGCTAATGGGCAGAGCTCGATTAACTTGGGCTTTCCGACACCGACTCTGATCCCGCACACGACCCCGGTGGATGATCGGGTTGGATATGTCAATTTCTGGCCCGATTTGGATGGGGTCGTTCGCGAGACTCATTTCTGCCGGACGCTTCTCGAAGTAAACGGAATGAACAGTGATCCGGAGGACCCAACTTTCGAATCGCTGGGCGCCAGGGCGATTCGTAAAGCGGGCCTTGCCCATCTCCTTCCAACCGACCGGAAGGGGCGGATTATCCGATACGCCGTCGGTGCCGACAGCCTCAAGCCCCATTCAATTTACGAGATTTTTATTCCGTATATCTGGAAACAGAACTACGCCGACGGTGCTTTTTTTAAGGACAAGATTGTGCTCATCGGCCCGGAAGGGCATTTGTTCAAGGATCGCGCGCGGAGTCCTTTCGGTGAAATCTCAGGTCCGGAGTTTCACCTCAATTCGATCAACGCGCTTTTAGGGGGAGAGTTTCTGCGCGAGACATCGCTGCGAACCAACTTATTGCTGATTACCGGGGGCGGAGTTCTTGCATGGCTGCTTTGCCGTTTTGTCCGGCAGCCACTGGTGCGCGCGGCGCTCCTGATTCTGACAGCATCGGCCTACGTCGGTGTTGTGTTCCTCTCCTTTAATGCCGGACTCCATGTCCTGGTTTTTAGCCCAGTGCTCGCTTTCATCAGCAGCAGTGGCCTTTTCTCGATAGCCGAGCAAGTTCTCGACCGGATGGAGCGAACCCGGGTCCGGCGGACATTTGAGAGATACGTGTCGCGCGACGTCGTAAAGGAAATCCTCGATAACCCGCAGAGTCATCTCAATGACCTGGGCGGGGTGCGGAAAAAGATCACGATTCTATTTTCGGATTTACGCGGATTCACGACGATGGCTGAGAGTTCAGATCCGACGGAAGTGGTGGCCCAGCTCAATGAGTATTTCAATGAAATGGTCGGAATCGTTTTCAAAAATAACGGGACACTCGACAAGTTCATTGGCGACGCGGTGATGTCGCAATGGGGCGGGATTGTGAGCGAAGGAATTTCCGCGGATGCGTGCCGCGCGGTGGCCACTGCGGTCGAGATGCGCCGGGCATTGGTCCGGCTCAACGCGAACTGGAAGACCCGGGGCATGCGGGAATACCGATTCGGGATTGGGATCAATCACGGGGAAGCCATCGTTGGCAATCTTGGGTGCGAAGCGAAGATGGAAGTCTCCGCGATCGGGGATGCCGTCAACCTGGCATCGCGCCTTGAGAGCGCGACCAAAGAGGTTCACCTAGAATTGCTCGTTGGCGAGAGCATGGTCCCGTTGATCCAGGAGGCGTTCGTGCTCCAAACCATTGACCTGCTCCAGGTCCAGGGGAGAACCAAGCCCGTCGAAGTCTTTACCGTCCTCGGCGAACGAGCCGATCCCGCTTCCGAGCCTGGCTGGCTGGCACAATACGAAGCGGGCGTCTGCGCTTATCGGACTCGGGAATTTACGGCGGCAATTGTATCCTTCAAGGGAGTGCTTGCCCAGGCACCCGGGCTCTGGATTGCCTCGGAATATCTTCGCAGGGCAGAGGCATACACGGTCCATCCGCCAGGTCCGGATTGGGATGGGGTCTATGTTCTGGCGCAAAAATAGTTTAGATTGAGACCCTCATGACGCCGCGACCTTTTCTTTCCCTCTTTGAAAAACTGGAGCATCTCGTCCACCGATTGCCGGATTCGCTCCAACAACCGATTTTGCGCGAACTCCTCCCGATAAAAACGCTGCTCCTGCTCCAGCGCCCGCCGCGGCTGGTGTTTGTCGGAGATCGTTCCGCGAACAAGGCCGAGTTTCTCAACGCGCTCTTTGGCGGAGAGGTGCTTCAGGCGGCGGACGATTTGCAGGGCAACGGCAGATGGCAGGCGCTGACCCGGCACGGGCGGGGCACCATGCAAGTGCTCGATGCACGCTGGCCGCTCTCCCGGGCTGCTGCGGAAAGCGCGCTCGGATCCGGTGGGGCGGACTTGTTCGTATTTCTTAATGCCCGCACCCAAATCGATGGGGAATCAAAGCCGGATCTCGAACAGGCGGCGGCGCTGCTTGAACACGTCGAGAGCCATGGCGCAAGTCGTCCCCGGTTACTCGGGTTGCAATTTGGCGCCAATGAACAAGCCCGGGAGGAATTGCACGCGACCCTCCATACGATGCCTCAACTGGAAAGCCGGCTCATCGGGACTTCCTCCTTCAGCTTGGAGTCGGAGAACGTGGCGCGCTTGGTGGAATTGATCGGCACTGAGTTGCCGCCGGAAGCGCAATTGGAAATGGCGCGGCTTTCCGGGCATCGAGAATTGCAAACGCAGATTTCCCAGGTGGTTATCAAATCCGCCACCGCTATTTGCGCAGCCGTGGGCGCCCAACCGATTCCGCTGGCTGATTTCCCGATTTTGACCGCAGTGCAAACAGCGATGGTTGCCGGCATCATGCATATAAGCGGTCGGGAGATGAGTTACCGCCTGGCTGGCGAATTCCTTGCCGCACTCGGGGCCAGTATCAGCGCGGGGTTGGTCCTGCGTGAAGGTGCCAGGGCGGCTGTGAAGCTTGTGCCACTCTGGGGAAGCGCCATTTCGGGCGGGGTCGCCGGGGCCGGGACATATTCCATCGGGCGGGCGTCGGTGGCTTATTTTATCGAGGGGAAATCGATCCAGGATGCGCGCGGATTTTTCCGAAAGAAAAAAGCGCTCTCGCTGGGGGGGATCAGTGATCAGTAAGCAGTGATCAGTGATCAGGGGTCAGTGATCAGTTGCTCTTATAGTGGACACTCAGGGTCCGGAAGATTTCGTCGGCGTTGTGGGCGGAGAAAAAAACCAGTTCAAGCGAGGTGTTGTTCAGGTTCCATTTGTAGCCCACCACGGTCTGTGTGACGTCGCCCAACGGCTCGGTTTTTCGCGCGATCAGTTCCCCCTGGCCATACCGCTGTTCAAGTGTCTGACGCCAGCGTCCCATGAACTCGTCATATTTTTCCTGGGTCCATTTGTCGTCGCGATACTGAAGTTCGACGCCCACTAATGCCGATGCGCGGAAGTAAAAAATGGTGCGTTTGAGTCCATCCTGGACAATGCCCTCTACATCCCATGCCTCGGTCCCTTCATTGGCTGGACGACGCGCCAAAATTTTTGCCTTGGCCCCTTGCAGGAGACGCTCCAGGCGTGCCGGGGTTTCGCCCCAACTCAACTTGAAGGGAGGTTCAATTTCGGCCGCGTTGACGCCGATGCCCATCAGGAGCCAGAGAGCCGCGGCGAGCAGGCAACAAGTTTTCACGGCCTCAGCTTTTCTTGGCCGTGCTCTGAATGTAAAGCTCCCGCAATTGCTTGAAATCGACCTCACTCGGGGAGGCCGACATCAAATCGACGCCCCGGTTGTTTTTCGGGAACGCAATCACATCGCGAATGCTCTCGGCCCCACAGATGAGCATCACCAGTCGGTCAAGTCCCAAGGCTAATCCCCCATGCGGCGGGGCCCCGAAGCTGAAGGCTTTCAGCAAATGTCCAAACATCGATTGCTGCTGTTCGCCAGTGACCCCAAGAATCTCGAACATTTTAGCCTGCAGTCCCGGTTCGTGGATTCGGATTGAACCGCCCCCAATTTCGACCCCGTTCAGAACGATGTCATAAGCCTGGGCGCGGACTTTGGCGAACTGGCCATCGGCGAGAAGCTGCATGTCTTCGCCAAGGGGCCGTGTGAAGGGATGATGAACTGCGTTCCATTTGTTCTCTTCCGCATTGAACGCCAGCAATGGAAAATCGACGACCCACAGGAAGTTAAGCTTTTCATCGAAATTATCGTGGAGATGTGGAAGCGATAATTGGCCGGGAAGTAGCGTGCCAGCTTGCTTTTGGGCCCGTTGAATCTCCATCACTCGCAGCCGGATTCTTCCCAGCACTTCGCAGACAATCTCCCATTTGTCCGCGCCGAAAAGAAGCAGGTCGCCTTCCTCGATCTGCATTTTCTCTGCGAGCCCGGCTTTCTCGGACTCGGTGAAGAATTTCACAATGGGCGATTTCCATTCGCCGTTCTCGATTTTAACAAAAGCGAGTCCCTTTGCCCCAAAGGATTTCGCCATTTGGGTGAGTTCCTCGATTTGTCCGGTGGTAATGCATGCGAATTGTTTGGCGTTGATCGCCTTGAGGCATCCGCCTGAATCGAGCGCGCCGCGGAAGACCTTGAACTCCGAGGAGGCGAACACGGAATCGAGGGCGACCAATTCCATGTCGAAGCGGGTATCGGGCTTGTCGCTGCCAAAGCGGTTGAGTGCTTCTTCGTAGGTCAGGCGCGGGAACGGGGACGCGATCTCGATTCCCTTCGCGGCTTTAAATACCCGGCTCAGCAGCCCTTCGATCAGGTCGTAGATATTTTCCGGGGTGACGAAGGATGCTTCCAAATCGATCTGCGTAAACTCCGGTTGCCGGTCGGCCCGCAAATCTTCGTCCCGGAAACATTTCGCGACCTGGAAATATTTTTCGAGTCCCCCGACCATGAGCAGTTGCTTGTATTGCTGCGGCGCCTGAGGCAGGGCGTAAAAACTGCCGGGCGTGAGCCGGCTCGGCACCAAAAAATCGCGGGCTCCTTCTGGAGTCGATTTGGAAAGGATCGGGGTCTCGATTTCCAAATACCCTTCCTCATCGAGAAAATCGCGGATCGTTTTGGTCACGCGATGGCGCAGCTTCAAGTTGCGCGTCATCATTGGGCGGCGCAGATCCAGGTATCGATGGGTCAGGCGCAGATCCTCGTTGCCGGCATCGGAATCAATCGGGAAGGGAGGGACCTCCGCCTTGTTGAGGACCGTTAATGCGCTGGCAACGATTTCCACATGGCCTGTCGCCAATTTCGCATTCTCTGTCCCGGGCAGGCGGGCAGCCACTTTGCCAGTGAGCGTGATCACGTCTTCGCTCCGTAACGTGTGGGCCGCCTCCGCTGCGCTCGCATGTTCTTCGGGCCGGAACACGACCTGGGTGAGGCCTTCCCGATCCCGCAGATCGATGAAGATAACGCCTCCATGATCGCGCCGCGAATTGACCCACCCGGCGAGCGTGACCGATTGGCCGATGTGTTCCTGGCGCAGGCTGTTGCAAGTCGTGGTGCGATACATAAGGGGCGGGGAATGTAGAAGAGAAAGCGGAAAGCGGAAGTCGAAAGTCGGAAGTCGGGCTGGGAAAAGCGGAAAGCGGAAAGGAGATTGGACCGATAGGTCGGATCGGACCGATCGGACGAATCCCCATTTTCCGCTTTCCGCTTTTCGCTTTTCGCTTTCTCTTCGGCCCGATGAATCCTAACCACGTTGAAGAGTTGCTCCGTTTTCTCAGGTTCCCGAGCGTCTCCACCAATCCGGAGCATCGGGAGGACGTGGCGGCATGCGCGCAATGGGTGAACGATAAATTACAGGCGATGGGCCTCCAGAGCGCGATCCACCGCACTGCCGGGCATCCGATCGTGCTGGCCAAATCCCACGCGCGCCCCGGTCTGCGCACCGTCTTGATCTACGGCCATTATGATGTGCAGCCCGCCGATCCGCTGGAGCTTTGGACATCGCCGCCATTCGAGCCGCGCATTGAAAATGGCGTCGTTTTCGCAAGGGGCGCCACCGACAACAAAGGGCAGATCCTCGCCCATATCCTTGGAGTGGAAGAGACATTGAAAGAAAAAGGGGAACTTCCCGTGAACCTGATTTTTCTGATTGAGGGCGAAGAGGAGATTGGGAGCGCGCACTTGGAAACCTTTTTGGAAGCCAATCGCGAAGAGTTGCGATGTGACGTGATTGCGGTGTCGGACACGGGGATGGTGGCACCTGGCGTGCCGACATTGACGTATGGCCTGCGCGGGATCGGGGCGCTTGAACTCAAGGTGATCGGTCCCGCCACGGACCTCCACTCGGGAATATTTGGCGGAGCTGTGGCCAATCCGATTACCGTCCTTGCGCGGCTGCTGGCGCGGCTTCACGACGAGGATGGGCGTGTGGCAGTTCCCCATTTTTACGATGAAGTCGTCCCGCTCGCCTTATGGGAACGCGAAGCATGGGCGAGCATGCCCGTTGGGGATTCTGAGGTGCAGGAATTGACCGGTGTCCCGGCACTTTCAGGCGAGCCGGGTTACAGCGCGCTGGAGCGGATTTGGGGGCGTCCAACCGCCGAAATCAACGGGATTGGAGGCGGGTTCCAGGGGCAGGGGACCAAGACCGTGATCCCCCGGGAAGCCTTTGCCAAACTGACTTTCCGGATGGTGCCGGACCAGAAACCCGAGGCCGTGATTAAACGCGTATCGGATTTTCTGCGCGCCAATTGTCCACCGACTGTGCGCATGGAGATCACTGGAGGCCATTCCGGGGAACCGTATGCAATGGACCCGCATTCGCGCGATGGTGTGGCGGCCCAACGGGCATTGGAACGGATCTTCGAAAGAAAAGTCGCACTCATTCGCGAGGGCGGCAGCATCCCAATCGTGAATACTTTTGGGCGCGTCCTTGGAGTTGAGACCCTTCTGTTGGGATTGGCGCTTCCCGATTGCCGGGCTCATGCGCCCAACGAAAATTTTCCACTGTCCAACTTTGAAGCAGGCATCCGGCTCAACCGGGCGTTGCTGGAGGAATTGGCGGCGGTGGAATGAGCTCTCACTCTTCCGCGATGTTTGGGAAAGAGTGAAAAAAAGGCGCCGCTAAATTCGCTTGCGGCGCAAACTGTGCTTAAATGAATCGTTCCGGCGTGCCGCCCCCTTGGTGAAACCTCCGTGTCGTATTTCTCATGCGTGTGCTTATCTCTGATGATGATCGTAATGTTGCAGTGCTTCTGGCGTCCATCGTCACGGCTTGTAATCACGAAGTGGTGGAGACGATCACGGGAGGAGGACTCGATACCATCCGGGCCTGCACCAAGCATCATCCCGATCTCGTCCTGCTCGATATTATGATGCCCAAATACAATGGGTTCACCGTCTGCAGCCAATTGATGAGCCGCAATCCGGATCTCAAAGTCGTCCTGATGTCCGGTATGGTGGACAAGGATTATCCCAGCGTCTCGACCTGTGGGGCTTATGATTTTCTCCGCAAACCGCTCCACTTTGAGCGGGTTCGTGAACTCCTGGCCCGCGCCGCCGACTAACACAAAGAACCTGGTGAAGAGAGACTCAATGCTGATACCAGCGTTGCTCAGCGGTCATTAGCGATTCCCAAAGTTGATGGTCTGGATTAAATCAGTTTATGCGCCCGATCCCAGGATTCCCCCTTTCACGACGCAGGCGTTTGTGGCTCGCTTTGATCGGTGTTCTGATCGGCATACTGATTGGATTGGCGATGGTAAGTGCGCAGCTTTGGCGGGATTGGAATTACCTGGGGCTGCTGAAGCCGTATGGCGGCCGCTATTTTTTCAAGACAGTTGTGCTGGCGGTTCCTTCTTATCGGCAAAATGACGAACGCTGGGGAGATGTCCCACTGGGGCCAACCGAGGGGACGCTCGGCGAGGAAGGGTGCGCCGTTGCCTCGGCCGCAATGGTGTTGGGTTTTTATGGAATCGATACCGATCCAAAACGCTTAAACGAGTTCCTGAGTATCAATGGCGGCTACACGCCACAGGGGTGGATTTACTGGGAGAGCGCCGCCGAGTTCACTCCGGGGCGGATCCGCCATGCATACGAAGATCTCCCTTCCTATCGGCTGATCGATTCCAATTTGGCGAAGCGCAATCCGGTGATTGTCCGGCTCCGCCTTGCAAGCGGGACCACGCATTTTGTGGTGATCGTGGGCAAAGCTGGCTTTGAGTATCTTATTCGGGATCCGGGGGCGGGGGCGGACCGCGGGCTCTATCCGTTGCGGGAGCTCGGGAGCCAGGTGGAGGCGCTCCGGTTTTACGAAAAGCTCTAGACCCGGGGAGATGGAACCGATGGACTCTCTGGACCTGATGGACGTAATGGAAACGCGCTCGCCTGATCTTATCGCTGATCTGCTGAACATACTTCCGTCTGCGCGCGTCTTAAGCCAGCCGGAGGATTTGTTGACCTACGGCTTCGATGGGACGGCGGCGATGAGCGCTCCAGCCACTGTGGTGGCGCTTCCGGAGACCGTTGCGGAAATTGTCGAGATCGTGCGATACGCGGCGCGGGAGAAGGTGCCGATTGTTTCGCGCGGATCCGGCACGGGGTTAAGCGGGGGAAGCATCCCGGTTCCTGGGGGGATTGTGCTTTGCCTTGTGAGGATGAGCCGGGTCCTCGAGCTCGATGAAAAGAACCTCACGATCCTTGTCGAATCCGGAGTGATTACACAGAAGGTGGCCGAGATGGCAGATGGCGCGGGGCTGCTTTATCCGCCGGACCCGGGCTCGATGAAGATCTCGACGATCGGGGGAAACGTGGCAGAGAATTCGGGCGGGCTGCGTGGGCTCAAGTATGGGATCACGCGGGATTACGTGATGGGGATGGAGGTGGTGCTGGCGAATGGCGACGTTGTCTGGCTGGGAAGCAAGTGTGTGAAAGACGTGGCTGGTTACTCGATGAAAGACGTCTTTATCGGCTCGGAAGGGACACTCGGAATCATCACCAAAGTGCTTCTGAAGCTTGTGCCCAAGCCGGCTGCGCGGAGGACGCTTCTTGCCACATTCGGAAAGATGAGTGAGGCGGCCGATACGGTCTCGGCGATTATCGCGGCCAGGATCATCCCGTGCACATTGGAGTTTCTGGACCGGGTCACGATCAATTGCGTGGAGGATTATGCGAAGGTGGGATTGCCAAGAAATGCGGAAGCGATCCTGCTGATGGAGAGCGATGGGCATCCGGCCGTGGTGGAGGAACAGGCGGCGATGATGGAGAAGCTCGCCCGGCAATGCGGCGCCGATTCCGTCGTGGTTGCGCGCGATGCGGCGCATGCGGCCCAACTCACGACCGCCCGAAGATCGGCTTTCGCGGCGTTGGCGCGTGTTGCCCCGACCACTATTTTGGAAGACGCAACGGTCCCGCGCAGCGAGCTGACCCGGATGATCAACTTCATCCAGGAAGTCGCGGCGCGGCATCGGCTGCGGATTGGGATTTTCGGCCACATGGGTGATGGCAATTTGCATCCCACTTTCCTCACCGATGAACGCAACCTTGAAGAGATGGAGCGTGTGGAGAAAGCGATGCACGAGATCTTCGCGTTCGCGGTGGAGCTTGGAGGGACGATCACTGGCGAACATGGAGTGGGGCTGGCCAAGAAACGGTTTCTGCCGGAAGCCCTCGGCGATGCGAGCCTCTCGCTGATGCGCCAACTCAAGCGGGCGCTTGATCCGGATGGGATTTTAAACCCGGGAAAGATCTTTGATTGATGAGCATGCAGCCGCTTCAACTGCAGATGCTGGATTTTTCGATCCTGCAACAATGCATCCACTGCGGGATGTGCCTGCCGACCTGCCCGACTTACGACGAAACCAAGTTGGAACGGAACAGCCCGCGTGGGCGGATCGCACTGATGCGCAGTATCGCGGAGGGGAAGCTGGATGTGACGCAAGTATTTGGGGAGGAGCTTTACTTTTGCCTCGGATGCCTGGCATGCGAAACGGCGTGTCCTGCGGGAGTCAATTACGCGCTGATGTTCGAGCATGGCCGGGCGGATATCGAACAAGCTGGGGTGCTCAATGCGCCGCAACGAGACATTGTCCGGGCGATTGCGTTGCGGCTGGTTTTTACAAGGCCGTTGCTGTTGCGGGCGTTGGGGCGTCTCTTGCGGTGGTATCAAGCTTCCGGGGCGGAGGCATTGGTGCGCCGTCTAAACCTGACCCGGTGGTTGCCAAAGGATATTCGCGAGCTCGAGCCGTTGACCCCGCGCGTGCAACGTGATTTTTCGGATGTGCTCATTGCCCAAAATGAGATGCCGGAGGAAGTGCGTTACCGGGTCGGGATGCTGACCGGATGCGTGCAGGATCTTGTGTATCCGAATGTAAACCGGGACACAGTGGATGTCTTGCTTGCCAATGGATGCGAGGTCGTGACCCCGGGCTTCCAATCGTGCTGCGGATCGTTGCACGCGCATAACGGGGAATTGAAATGGGCGCGTGAATTGGCCCGGCGCAACATCGATGCAATGGAGCGCGCATCGGGGGGCTTGGAGGAATTGGATGCGATTATTTCCAACGCGGCCGGGTGCGGTTCGCATTTGAAACATTACGATCATCTGCTGGCCCACGATGCGGTTTATCGGGAGAAGGCGGTGGTGTGGTCGGCCAAACTCAAGGACATCCATGAGTGGCTGGTCGAGATCGGGCCGGTGGCGCCGCCAAACCAGGATGCGCCCGGCTTCAAGGTCACTTATCATGAAGCGTGTCATCTTTGCCATGGACAGAAAATCAGCCGCCAGCCGCGCGAGCTGATGGAGTTGATCCCGGGGCTCGATCTGGTTGAATTGCCGGAGGCGACCTGGTGTTGCGGGAGTGCCGGCATTTACAACATCACCCAGCCTGAGATGTCCCAAAAACTGCTCCTGCGGAAACTTGCCAACATCAAGAAAACAGGAGCGTCGATTGTGGCATCTGCGAATCCCGGGTGTTGCGTGCAATTGGAGGCAGGGGCGCGAGCGGAAGGGATTGCGCTGGAGATCGTGCATCCCGTGACGCTGCTGGCGCGTGCCTATGCTAAAAATGGGGAGACCCAATGAGCGGCGATCTTTTTTCCACACCGGAACCGCCGCCCCCGGAGATCACGATTTACTCTGTGACCGAGCTGACACGTTCCGTGCGCGAGACATTGGAGGCGGGCATTGGGGTGGTCTGGGTGGAGGGCGAGATCAGCAACTTGCGCAAGCAGGCGAGTGGTCATCAATATTTTACGCTCAAGGATGCGCAGTGCCAGTTGCCGTGTGTCCTCTTCAATCGTGGCGGGGCGTGGCGCAAACAGGCCGCGCTTTCCGATGGGATGCAGGTGAAGGTGCGCGGGGCGCTTACTGTTTA
>JAYUPM010000159.1:0-4444 GCA_043760145.1 Spartobacteria bacterium | reverse complement strand
CATCCCATGGTGCGCACGACTGACGGTCGTACTATTCTTTCTAGCGATGCGCTCCTACATAAGTTCCTGGTCCAGTCGAAATGGCACCAGCAGTCACGAAACGCGCTTTGGACTTTCTCACGAAACCCGGGCCCATCAGTCGCGATCGCCGCCCCGGCTAATCCGACTCCCATTAAGATCGATGATGCAACTCAGCTACTTTCGGGAGCGATCGCGCAAAATGCAGCGGGTAACGAATTGCACTTTCGGTTCTCGTGGGAACTTTCGGGCGAACGACATTCTTTCCCATGGGCGCTGCTCATCGTTTCTGGAGATAAGGGGAGATTTTCAGTGGTGAAAGGGCCGTGCGCGCTTGGGTCAGAATCGGGATTAATTGAGGAGCTCTGGAGTGTCGTGATTCCATCCAGTCTGCCGTCGGGAAGTTACGATCTAACGCTTCTGTTTTACGATAATATCGCTAACACATGGAAACATCCCGGTGAGGATACAGGGATTGAAGTGAATCAAATCAGCCTCGGCAAACGCATGCTCAATTCCAGGTCCAACCATTGATTCCAAGCCAGCTATGGAAACGCGATGGTTTGCAGCCCGAGACGATGCGCATGGCTGACGTCCCTTTACTAACGCGCCCAGTGTTTGTTTGATCCGCAAGCCCACCATGTTTGCCTCATTTTTAACGACACTCTTTTTTTCGTTCTCAGTCATATTCGCCGCCCGCTCCGCCAGGATCCTTGGTCCAGGGATGGCCAATCTTTGCAGACTCACCCTGGCCACCGCATTTTTGGCGATTTGGGCGCATACTTTCGGCCAGGGGATAGGGGGTGCTTCATTCCCATGGTTCTTTCTCAGCGGCGTGGTCGGATTTGGCTTGGGAGACATGGCCCTTTTCGGGGCGCTCACTCGCATTGGGCCGCGGTTGTCGATTCTAATCACCCAATGTCTCGCCGCCCCGATCGCCGCGATTGGCGAATGGGCATGGCTGGGAACAACGCTCGGTGTCGCCGACTTGGTTTGCGCTGCCGTGATTCTTGGCGGCGTCGCAATCGCTCTGGCGCCTGATCGCGGGCTTAAAGTGGAACGGCGCGTTTTTTGGATCGGAGTTCTCTTTGGGATTGGCTCGGCTCTGGGACAAGCGTTCGGGGCTGTGATCAGCCGAAAAGCAAATGTAGTCGCGCAAGCATCCGGGATTTTAATTGATGGAGGGAGTGCTGCTTATCAGCGTATCCTGGGTGGCGTCCTCGTGACCGCGCTCGCATTTCTTCTTATAAAACGGTTGCGTCCCCGTCCGGAAGAGGCGCGAGTTGAGCGTTGGAAAAGCGGTTGGAAACTCGTTACCGGCAACGCGCTGGCAGGTCCCGTCATTGGAGTTGCTTGCTACCAGTGGGCTCTCAGTTCCACTCCCAGCGGAATCGTGCTTCCCATCGTTGCGACCTCTCCACTGGTCACTCTGGTTCTGGCGCGCTGGATCGATCACGAACATCCAACGCGCCGGGCTATCGTCGGTGGATTAATTGCCGTTGCCGGGGCTGTTGCTCTCAAGTATTATCCAGCGCTCGCCTAGACTAAGCCACGTAATGATCCGCACTTGGAAGATTCCATTTTACATCAGCCTTGCGTTGATTGCCTTGGTCGTCGCGATTTATCTGCCCGTTCGGAATTTCGAGTTCCTTGACTACGACGACAATATCCACATCTACGAAAACCCTTTGGTTTTGAGTGGGCTCTCAGTCGAGAAAGTGGTTTCGGCATTCACCCAGACACACGTAGTGCAGTGGATTCCTCTGGCATGGGTATCGCATATGCTGGACGTCAGCCTTTTTGGCTTGGATCCGGGCAGTCACCACCTTGTTAGCGTATTCGTGCATACGCTTAATGTCGTGCTTCTCTTTCTTGTAATTCGCGGGATGACTGGTGCCACTTGGAAGAGCGCTTGCGTAGCGGCGCTCTTTGCTGTGCACCCCCTAAATGTCGAATCCGTGGCTTGGGCCGCCGAACGCAAAAGCGTTCTGTGCACTTTTTTTTGGATCCTGGGGATCGGCGCCTACACCCTTTATGTTCGACGGAAACGAGGATTCTGGCTCGCGCTAACAACTCTTTGCATGGCATGCGGGCTTGGTTCCAAGCCAATGATCGTAACCTTTCCATTCACCCTTCTCCTGCTTGATTTCTGGCCGCTGCGTCGCGACGAAGGCACTCCGCTCTGGAAGCTGGGCGTAGAAAAACTCCCGCTCTTTGCTATCTCGGCCTTTGGAAGCGTTATCCAACTCAAAGCCGCAATGGCAGCCAACGTAATGTGGGAAATGCCGTTTTCATATCGATTTTCAGCCGCGGCGGTCAACGTTCTGCACTATTTAAGAAATATTTTTTTTCCGATCGACCTATCGATTTTGTATCCTCTGCCGCGAAGCGTGCCTGTTGGTTTGACAGTTGCTTGCATCGCGACAATTCTGGGTATCACCCTCTTGGCCTGGCGTGCTCGAGAACGTATCCCTGCCTTGATCTTCGGCTGGTTATGGTTTCTGGGTGTCCTCGTCCCCGTCAGCAACCTGATTGGCCAATCGGGCGGAGCAGTATTTTGCGACCGCTTCCTTTACGTCCCGCAGATCGGGTGTTTTGTGGCGATTATCTGGGGCCTTGAAGTTCTGCTGCGGGGAGTCAAGCCGGTTTGGCTTATTGCGCTTACAGTCACCGTCCTGACTGCGCTAATTTCTGCAACCGCCTCTTACCTTGCGACATGGCGTAATACGATGACTGCCTTTGAAAACGCAGCGGCAGTCACTAAAAACAATTTTGAAGCTCACATCAAAGTCGGATTCGGTTATGCACGGCAAGGCGACTTCAATCGGGCCGCAGTTCATTACCGTGAAGCAATAATTATTAATCCTGATTTTTCGGAAACCCGCAATGACTACGGGGTTGCGTTGAGCCGGATCGGCGACATTGATGGAGCCATTGCCCAATTTCGGATCGCCGCGCGCCTCCCAAACCTCTCAAAGGCGCGGTTCAATTTAGCCACGCATCTGCTCCAAAAAAATGAACCGATCGAAGCGACCAGGCTGTTAGTCGGCCTCGTCTCGGAAGATCCTGACTCCGCTCTCCGCCACTACTGGCTCGGACGCGCACTGGAAATGCAAGGTGCCACTGCAGCGGCCCTGATTCAATACAAGCTGGCACATGCACGCAATCCTTCGGATCGCTCGATTGCGGAGGCCGTGGACCGGATGCAAAAGGGCCCGGAAGAAACCCTCCAACGCGGAAATGCAAATTCCCCGGAGGGAGAGTAGTCGAACAGCCAGGCAAACGGATTGCCTGCCTTTCACAGTGCCGCCCCGTGAACGAAAAACGATGGGCCGCAGATCGCCACGACGGGGGTGGAATTACTGCCCCTGGTCGAGCTTGAAGTTGATATTCACATCGTAGAAACCACCCGCGCCCAAGCCGGCCGGGAGCGGGTCCACGGCCAGCACACGTTGCGCTCCCGCCATCACCGATTCGTCCATGAGCGTGTTGCCGGAGGAATTCACAATCTCGCGGCTGAGAATGGTTCCATCCTTCGAAATGCGCAGCTTAAGCGTGGTCACAAAATCCAGGGTGGAACGCACAATGGAGGTCGGTTGGATCCACTGCCCTTCAAAGCGTTCCTGCAACATCCCGTGATACCAGTCGGATCCTGTCGCAGCGCCATTGCCGGCTTTCCCAGCACCTTTTCCTGTCCCGCTATTTGTCCCGTCGCCCGCTGACTTTGGCCCATCGTTGCCCGTTGCGCCCGTTGCGCTTTCCGATGGGTCTGATTTAATTCCGGGTTTTTGGGTTGCGGCATTGGGCGTCGAATTTGGTTTGGGAACGGCCACCGCTTTCGGCGTCGCTTTTGGAGTCCCTGTCGGTTTGGGTGAACTTTTTGGGGTCGTCTTCGGTTTTGCCGGTTTTGGCGTTGTTGGTTTGGGAGTCGCCGGTTTCGGGGTGGAGGGTTTGGGCGTTGTGGGCTTCGGGGTGGTTGGTTTCGGGGTGGCGGGAACGGGTGTCGCTTTCGGCGTGAGGACTATCTCGCTCGCGACAGGTTCCGGGGTCGGTTCTGGTTCCGGGGGAAGTGGGAGGACGTCCGGTTCCGTGGGTTCCGGCTCCGGGATTGTCGCTTCCGGTATGGCCCCAACTGACTCCGGCACGATACTCGATTCGCTTGCCAATGCGCCGCCCTCGAGCCACATGACTTGGTCCCGGGGCGGTTTGCTCGAAAGATTTGCGATGAGACAAAAAACGCCGATGCCCAAAAAATGGATCGCGCTTACCCAGCCGAGGTTGCGCCAGAAAAGGCGCGGATCATCGAGCAACTCGTCCGCGTCGTCGGGCGGCATGATCAGTTCTCCGGCTGGGTAACGACGCCGACCTTTGTGATCTTGGCCCGTTGCACCGCGCCCATGAGGTCGATCAGTTTCTGGACGGGCAA
>JAYUPM010000158.1:0-4447 GCA_043760145.1 Spartobacteria bacterium | reverse complement strand
AAATCGTCTGTGGACGCAGTGTAATCTCCCGCTGGCGCAGATCGAGGTCGGCGAGAACCGAGTCGAGGAAACGCTGGGTCTTGTTCCGGTCACTGGCCTCTTTGTAGAAGCTGCAATATGGGCAGACCTTCGGACAAAAAGGGATGTGGACATAAAGATGCCGGATCGGATTCATGATTCAAAGCTGCCTGCCGACACTCTCACTGCCCGGCATCTTGCGCAACCCACTCAATGCTCTGTCGCCTTCTCCGCCCCAAGACCGGTGTTCGCGCGCACAGTCAATTCGGTGAACATCGCTTCGGCGGAAGGTTCGCGGGAAAACAATGTGCCGATAATTGCGCCAATGAACCCGAGTGGGATACTCAGGATGCCGGGATTGGTTAAGGGAAAGATCGGGTTGCCCAGGATGAAATGGCGGGCCGGGTCGAGGCCCATGATGCTTGGGCTGATTAGGATCAACCCAATGGAACTGATCAACCCCACGGCCAGTCCGGTCACCGCGCCTACTGTATTGAAACGTTTCCAGAAAAGACTCAGCACAATCACTGGCAGGTTGGCGCTCGCGGCAACCGCGAATGCGAGCCCCACTAGAAACGCGACGTTGATGGACGCCAGTTGGATCGCCAAAACGATAGCCACCGCTCCCACCACAAATGCCGTGATCCGCGCCACCTTCACTTCCTGGCCGGGCCGGTGTTCTTTGCCGTGATGCAGGACATTGGTGTAAAAATCGTGGGCGAAACTGGTGCTCGCACTGATAGTCAGGCCCGCGACCACCGCAAGGATGGTGGCAAATGCCACCGCACAGATAAACGCAAAGAAGATTTCCCCGCCGAGCGCCTTGGCAAGGAGTGGCGCGCTCATGTTGTCGATCGGAATCTTGTCTGGAGTCAGGATGGTCGCGGCGCCGAATCCGAGGAAGGTGGTCATGATATAGAACAGGCCGATGATCACCATCGCCCAGACCACGCTGACCCGCGCCGTCTTGGCATCGGGGACAGTGTAAAAACGCACCAGCACATGTGGCAGACCAGCGGTGCCAAACACCAGCGCCAACCCGAGTGAAATCAAGTCGAGCGGCCCGTAGCCGTTGCCCACGGATGCCCCAAACTTCAGTCCCGGCGTGAGGAAATCCTTGGTTACCTGGAGGCCAGTCGCTTTGTCGGTGTAAGTCACATTGGCGATCGCGTCGAAAAATGCGGTGAAACTGTAATTGAAATGGCGCATCACAAGGATGCTCAGGAAAAGGCTCCCGCTCATAAGCAGGACCGCCTTGATGATCTGCACCCATGTCGTTGCGAGCATCCCACCAAACACCACGTAAATGATCATCAGCACGCCCACCCCGATGATCGCAAAGTGAAATGGAACCTGGGGTATGAGCAGCTTGACGAGCGATCCCGCCCCCACCATCTGCGCGATCATATAAAAAGTGGACACCGTCAGCGTGCTCAATGCCGCCATCGCGCGCACCGGCCGCGGCTTGAGCCTGTAAGCAAGCACATCGGCCATTGTGTATTTGCCGGCGTTGCGCAGCGGTTCGGCAACAATCAGCAGCACGGTGAGGTATGCCACCAGCCACCCCACCGAAAACATGAACCCGTCATATCCAAAAAATGCGATCATCCCGCTGATCCCCAAAAAGCTGGCGGCGCTCATATAATCACCAGCCACCGCGAGTCCGTTTTGCCAGCCTGTGATCCGGCGGCCGGCTGCAAAGTAGGAGCTCGCCCCGGAACTTTTGCGCGCGCTGAAATAGGTGATTACAAGGGTGGCGGCCACGAAGGCCAAAAACATCAGAAGGGGTGCGGTCATGAGTCGGTTATTTCTTTGGAGGCGAAAAGCGCGCGATGAGTTCGGCAGCCGTGCGATCCCAACCCGCAGCGACCATCACGTAAACGACGGCGATTGCCCATGCCATGAAGAACTGCGAAAGCGCAAAGAGATACGCCACGTTCACGTTGCCCCACACTTTTTTCTCCATGAGCTTGGGCTGGTAACCCACAAGGATCGGAAGCGCGAAATAGTAGATCACAAAGAAAACTGTGGCCGGCACGATGAAGCGCGCCTTGTCCCTTAGCAGCTTCTTGAATTCCGCGCTCGCCGCGATGTTATCCCAATGGGCGGCATCGACCTGTTCGGCGGCGGTCTGTTCGTGCGGGGGCTTGGGAAGTTCGCGGCCAAGCGGGGCGACATCGGTTTCCGCGCCGCTTGTGGGGGTCAAATCTCCGGGGTTTGGGGCACTCATGGGCGCGGAAGCTAAACAGGCGGCCGCGGATCGTCGAGCGGAGAGTCGGGGGGGGCGGAGGGCGGAGGGCTGATCAGACCGATCGGTCCGATCCGACTGATCAGTCCGATCTCCCGCCCGACTTCCGACCTCCGCCTCCCTACTCCCGCGACGCGTAAACACTAAATGTCCGGGCCCGGGCCCTCCCCTGGTTCTGGAACCGATGCTCGACGCCAGCGGGAATGAGGAGCATGTGTCCTGGGCGCATCAGCGCTTTTTCTTCGGCCACCTCGGCGAGAACCTCGCCTTCAAGGACCATGAGGACCTGGTCACTTCCAAAATGAGTCTCGGTGACATCCCCGCTCTCCTCTCCGGGCTCCAGGTTCATCACTGCCGTTTGGCTGCGGGCTGTGGTATCGAGCACTTCAAACCACTTCTGTGAACTGGATCCGAGTTTGGTAAGGAACATAACAAATACAAGCATCGCAATTCGTGCTCTGTCCGGCTATCGGGACTCGCACCGGTCATCACCTCATGCCGGAGCACCAAATTCGGTTTCCATGCTTGATTTCGATCCAGAGGAACTTCAGGTTCGCCGCCTATTCGCAGCGGTAGCTCAGCGGTAGAGCGGCGCCTTTACACGGCGTTGGTCGGGGGTTCGATCCCCTCCCGCTGCATTTTATTCATCCCCAAAAATCCAAACCATTTGATCATCGTGTCCCATTGCGCAAACCCGGAGTATTTCCGGCGCATTTTGGGCGTGTGATCTGCTACATCCCACCCAAACATGAGCGAAGATATCCGTCCCTATTTTGACCAGGTCCTCAACACAATGCTCGACGAAGGAGGCGCGGGAACATCCGACCTCGTCTTCGTTTGCGGTCAACCGCCGCAGGTCGAAATGCACGGCGACCTGACCCCGATTAATATCCCTGAATTGATGCCGTTTCTTAAGCCCGAGCACACGGAAGCTTTTGCGTTGGTCCTGATTGATAACAACGAGCGCTTGGGCGCTGATTTCAGGGATAACGGATCGTGCGACACCAGCTACGCGCTCTCGGACAGGGCTCGCTTCCGGGTCAATGTATTCCGGCAATATGGAAGGCACGCGATCATCATGCGGCGGCTGGCCACCAAGATTCCCACGATTGAAACACTCGGACTGCCGCCGGTTTTCAAGGAGATGATCAAGGAGAAAAACGGCCTGGTCTTTTGCACAGGTGCGACCGGTTCGGGAAAAACCACGACCCTCGCGGCAATGCTCAACGAGATTAACGAGAATGTCCGAATGCATGTGGTGACCCTGGAAGACCCGATCGAATTTTTGCACCCGCAGCTTCAAGCCACCTTTAGCCAGCGGGAATTAGGGCGCGACTATTCATCGTTCTCGATCGGGCTGCGGGCCGCATTGCGACAAGCCCCCAAGGTGATCCTGGTTGGTGAAATTCGTGATCGGGAGTCGATGGAAATCGCACTTACCGCAGCGGAAACAGGTCATGTGGTTTATTCGACCCTTCACACGATTAGTGCCGGACAATCAATCAACCGTATCATCGGTATGTTTGAGCAGGCCGAACAGGCCCAGGTCCGTGAGCGACTGGCATCCACGCTGCGTTACATTTGCAGCCAGCGCCTTGCCCCAAAGGTCGGAGGTGGACGCCAGCTCCTCACTGAAATCATGGGAAGCAACCTGCGGACACGCGAAGTCATTCTACTTGGCGAAAGCGATGCCCGAAGCGTCCATGATTCCATCGAAGCCGGCGTGACTCAAGGGTGGCACAGTTTCGAGCAATGCATTATCGGCCATTTCAAAGAAGGACGGCTCACGGAGGAAACCGCGATGCTTTATTCGGTGAACAAATCCAAGATGCGGCAATCGTTGGATATCGCCAAAAAGAAGCTCGGCCAGGACGAAAGCTCATCGGACGGATTCCGCCTCGATCATCCCACAGGTTCGGGGATTCGGCCCGCCCCGCCCGCCCCCATTCCCAGCAATATCAAGCTCGGGAAGTAAGAGCGCTCTGGCAAAGGCGTCCCGCCTCTTTCTTCCGGAGGTTGGGGGATCGGAGATCAGTCCGATCAGTCCGATCCGACTGATCGGTCCGATGTCTGGAGAAAAGAGGCGGGACGCCTCTGCCACAATCAGCGGCGGTTGAGCCTCGCAAACAACCAAAGCCCGAGTCCGATAAAAAGCACGTTTGGAGTCCACATCAAATATTC
>JAYUPM010000157.1:0-4451 GCA_043760145.1 Spartobacteria bacterium | reverse complement strand
TCTGCGAGCAATGCGGCCGGATCGGGACCACCGAAGTATTCGCATATGACGGCAAGGAAGTGAGCTACCGTTGTCGGCCGGACATGGTGAAGTGGGCGCGCGGGTGCGGCCACGAAGGCAAAGTCTCGCCATTCGACGGTCGTGGAAAGCTTCCGTGGAAATTGGAGTGGGTCGCGAAGTGGATCAGTTTTCCCGTCACGATCGAGGGCGCGGGAAAGGATCACTCGACCAAGGGCGGTTCGCGCGATGTCTCTGCAGCTTGTTTGCGGGCGATTTTTGGCAAGGAACCGCCTGTGAATGTTCCGTATGAATTCTTTCTCGTGGGCGGGGCCAAGATGAGTTCATCGCGCGGCGTCGGGGCCAGTGCCCGCGACATGGCAAACCTTCTGCCGCCTGAGGTCCTGCGGTTCTTGATGATCCGGACCAAGCCGAATTCGCCCGTTAATTTCGATGTCCACGAGGAAGGAATCATCAAGCTCTTCAACGAGTTCGACCGGTTCCAGCAGCGGGCCACGACTGGGCAGGCCAATGCCGATGAAGCCTTTGTCTATCGGCTTGCCGAGCTCAGCCCGGAGGGTCCCTATTACACCGCAAATTTCCAGTTGATCACAGCGCTGGTGCAGATGCCGCACCTTGACGTGGTGGAGCAAATTGAGAAACGCAAGGGTTCACCGTTGAACGCGATCGAGCGCCGCCATCTTGATCAACGAATCGCTTCCGCCCGGATCTGGGTGGAAACTTATGCCAGCGAAGAGGAGAAAACCCGTTTGCAAGAGACGTTGCCGGAGCGCGCCCAAACATTGACCCCGACGCAACGCGCCTTTTTACGGAGCCTGGCGGACGCCCTGCCCGAGACGGCATGGGAGGACGATGCGTTGCAGACGAAGATCTTCGAGGTGGCCCGGATGACGCCGATCGAGCAGCCACTCGCTTTTAAAGCGATTTACCGGGTCCTGCTGGACCGTGAAGGCGGACCCAAGGCTGGCAACCTGCTGGCCTTCCTCGATATCGATTTCGTCACAAACCGGTTCCGCGAGTTAACTGTGGAGAAGGTTGAGTTTTGGCGGGACTCGGCCATTGGAGAGGACGCGTTGAAGGAGTGGATCGCGAAGCAGCGTGAAAAGATCGAATCGACGAGCTGGAGCAGTGCTGTTGAAGGGAGCGTGGCCGCGTATGAAATTGTTTTTACCCTAAAGGATGGGAAGCGGCAGTTGAAGCGTCTCGTTGTGGAAGGAACTCCCACCGATGGATGGATGGGCGGGCTGCTTGCGGGCATTTGAAACCAGGTATTATGGGTCTCATAGGTCTAATTGGATTCATAAGACCCATAAAGCGTTTGCATTCGATCCGAACCGTTCCTAATACTCCCGGCTGAATTTATTCCATGGATACTGAGCAAATCGAACAGGGGACGCTGGAAGACTTGCCACAGCTAACTGATCTCCTTTTCGATCTATTCACCCAGGAGGCGGACTTCACACCCGACCGCGCCAAGCAAATGCGCGGGCTCCGTTTGATCCTTGAACAGCCCAGCCGGGGACGGATTTTTGTGCTGCGCCACAACGGGATGATACTCGGAATGATCAACCTTCTTTTCACTATTAGCACAGCGGAAGGCGGGTTTGTGGTCCTGCTCGAAGACGTCATTATTCACCGGGATTATCGCAAACATGGTTTTGGCAGGAAGCTCCTCGAACACGCGCTTGATTATGCGCGGAAAAAAGATTTCTGCCGGATCACCCTTTTGGCGGATCGGATCAACGAGGAAGGAATGCGATTTTTCAAGGCGCACGGGTTTACGGAATCGGCGATGTTGCCAATGCGCTTGATCCTTTCGTGCAAAGGGCCGGGGCAATAATGGGAGCGTCATTTGTGGATTTGGGTTTTGCGCGGGTCGATATGGATCGGCGTCGGCGGTGTGGATTTCCCGAGGTGATTTATGGCGACGGGAAGACGCCCGAAGAGGTGGTCGCAATCGGACGCACGATTGTGCAGGAGGAAGGGGTCCTGCTTGTGAGCCGGGCCAATGATTTCCAATACAAGGCATTGGCCGCGGAGTTCCCGGAGACCCAATGGCATCAACGGGCGCGCTGCATCACCATTGAGCGCAAACCGTTGAAGAAAATGGCCGGGGTAATCGCGGTGGTCTGTGCTGGCACCTCGGACTTGCCGGTGGCCGATGAGGCGGCGGTGACGCTGCAAATTTTTGGGAATGAAGTCCTGCGAATTACCGATGTGGGCGTGGCAGGGATTCAGCGCTTGCTCGTGGAGCGCGATCGATTGGAAGCGTGCAATGTGGTCATCGTGGTGGCCGGCATGGAAGGAGCGTTGCCGAGCGCGGTGGCAGGGTTGATCAGCAAGCCCCTGATCGCGGTCCCCACCAGTATTGGATACGGGGCGAGTTTTGGCGGGATCGCGGCTCTTTTGGGAATGCTCAACAGCTGCGGAAGCGGCGTGACCGTGGTCAATATTGACAATGGATTCGGGGCAGCTTATGCCGCCGCCACCATCAACCGGATGCTCGATGCGGCAGGCGGATCTCGCGATGAACACTGAGCCTGCTGCCGCCCCGACTCCTAAAAAAGCTGGCCCGGCTCTCAATGCGTTTGGCGAGCTCCGGGAGCTCTTCGGTTATGTGCGTCCGTGGCGCGGGGAGTTTATCCTGGCCTCGATCACGCTCCTGATCTCGATGAGTTTTGGGCTGATGTTTCCCTATCTTGTGGGGCATCTCCTCGACGCGGCAATCCCTTCAGTCAAACCAGTCACGGGGACCGGTTGGATGCGTGATGTCAACCAGGTCGCGGGGGTTTTGGTGATCACCCTGGCGATCCAGGCGGCGCTCACTTTTTATTCTTCCTACGCATTCACACGGGTGGGTGAACACGCCACCGTCCGCCTGCGCAGGACCTTATACAGTCGGATCATTTCGATGCCGATGACCTTCTTCGGCGAGCACCGTGTCGGCGAACTTTCGAGCCGACTCTCAAGCGATATCAGTCAGCTCCAGGAAATGCTGATCTCAGTCGTGCCCCAAGCCCTGCGGCAGGTGATGCTCCTGACCGGCGGCATCGCGATCATTGCCATCACTTCGATGCGGCTTTCCCTGGTGATGATCTCTTCATTCCCGGTGTTGATCCTGCTCGCGGTGTTGTTCGGGCGGCGGATCCGGGTGCTCTCTCGAACCGCCCAGGATCGCCTGGCAAAAACAGGAACCATCGTCGATGAAACCCTCCAGGGCATTGCCAATGTGAAGGCATTTACCAACGAGGCTTACGAGACCCAGCGGTATGCCACCGGCATGGAATCCTTTCTGGAGGCTGTTCTCCGCAGCGCCAAATATCGGTCCGGGCTCATCGCTTTTATTATCCTCGGCATTTTCGGATCCATCGTCCTCGTTCTCTGGCAAGGGGCCCGGTTGATGCAGGCTGGGGAATTGACCCATGGCGAACTGACCCGGTTTATTTTCTGCACGGTCTTCGTTGGCGGCTCGGTTTCGTCATTTGCCGAGGTGTTTAGTTACGTGCAAAAAGCGCTCGGAGCCACCCAGCGTGTGCGCGAACTCCTCGCGGAGGAACCCGAGGCGCTGATCCCCTCGCAGGCGCCGCGCTTGAACGGGGCGGTGGAGTTTCGCGGCGTCGATTTTTGTTATCCCTCCCGCAAGGAGATGCCGGTGATTCGCGGGCTTGATTTAAAGGTGGAGCCGGGCGAAAAAATTGCGCTCGTGGGTCCAAGCGGGGCAGGCAAATCAACGATCGTCTCATTGCTCCTGCGATTCTATGAACCGGACCGTGGCCAGCTCCTGCTTGATGGTAAACCTGCCCAGGATTTTGATCTGCTTACCGTGCGCCACAACATGGCCATTGTGCCCCAGGAGGTTCTGCTCTTTGGTGGCTCGATCCAGGAGAACATCGGTTACGGGCGCCCCGGCGCGACCAAAGAGGAGATCGTGGAAGCTTCGCGTCGGGCCAATTGCCATGAATTCATCGAGCGCTTCCCGGAAAGCTACGAGACGCTTGTGGGGGAGCGCGGAATCAAACTATCGGGCGGTCAACGCCAGCGAATTGCCATTGCCCGGGCGCTCTTGAAAGACCCGGCGATCCTGATCCTTGATGAAGCCACGAGTGCGCTCGATAGCGAGAGCGAGCAATTGATTCAACAGGCGCTGGCAACGCTGCTTGAAGGCCGGACCGCTTTTATCATCGCGCATCGCCTCGCCACAGTGCGCAAAGCCGACCGGATCTGTGTAATTGAGAACGGGGCGATCACGGAATCGGGGAGCCACCTGGAACTGATGGATCAAGTTGGAGGGACATATCGGCGGCTCTCGGAACTGCAGTTTGTCCATCAGTGACCGGAGGTCGGAGGTCGGAGGTCGGAGGTCGGAGGTCGGAGGTCGGAGGGCGGAGGGCGGAGGGCGGAGGGCGGAGGGCGGAGGGCGGAGGGCGGAGGGC
>JAYUPM010000156.1:0-12087 GCA_043760145.1 Spartobacteria bacterium | reverse complement strand
CCTCGTCCTCGAAAACGACAATGGACGGGGAATCGAGGACGAGGGACGAGGACGAGGACGAGGACGATATTTCCTTAACTTCGCGCCATTCGGGACAGACACTTTATGGACCGGTGTAATTCCGTGCCCTCGGTGGGGGACCGCAGCGAGGGCGGGAGATTGACAAGGCGCGCCCCCGTATTACAGTGTAATACATGGCCGCTTTAACCATCCGTCTAGACTCTGATCTCGGCGACCTCCTCGATCTGGTCTGCTCCAGCACCGGTCGCACCCGCAGCGATGTGGTGCGTGACGCGCTTCGCCGCCAACTTGCAATTGCGACCTTCGATCAACTCCGCGCTCGGGCAATGCCGTCCGCCGAGGCTCGCGGCGTCCTCACCGATGAGGACGTTTTCGCCGTTGTCTCTTGAGAGTCTTCCTCGACACCAACGTCGTAGTTAGCGGCTTTACGACACGCGGACTTTGCGCAGACCTTGTCCGAGAAGTTCTTGCTCAGCACACACTGATCACGAGTGAACAGGTTCTGGCCGAGACCGAGGACGTTTTGCTCAACCGCTTCGGAGTCCCTTGCGATACGGTCGCAGAAATTATCGCCCTGCTTCGCCGCCAGGAGATTGCCGAGTTACCCGACCCACGCCCAGTCATCGCGATTTGCGACCCGGACGACCTTGCAATCGTTGCTGCGGCCATCGGTTCACACGCGGATTTTCTCGTTACCGGGGACAATGATATTACATCACTCGCGCCTCTTGAGCAGGTGCGGATCGCAACGCCGCGTGAGTTTTGGAACGCCATTCTTGGGGGGCGCAACCCTTAGAAAAATGGTTTTGGTTCGGCGCCCATGTAGAACACCATAGGTTCGAGCTCATGCTGCGTTTGCATATGGCCGACCTTGGCCGCATGAATGCGGAACTACGAACTCTGCTACGGCGACTCCTCCCATGTTGACGGGGACAGACACTTTATGGACCGGTGTAATTCCGTGCCCTCAGTGGGCACCCGCAGCGAGGGGGGGAGGTTAATAAGGAGCGTCCTCGTATTATAGTGTAATATGTGGCCGCTTTAACCATCCGCATCGACTCTGATCTCGGCGACCCCCTCGATCTGGTCTGCTCCAGCACCGGTCGCGCCCGCATCGATGTGGGGCGTGAGGCGCTTCGTCGCCAACTTGCAGTGCGCCCGTTTATGTATGGCTGGCGGGCTAGGAGAGTTTTGGCTCGCCTGTTTCCTCCCTGCCAATTAGTTCGTGGTCGCACTCCGGCCTTCGCATATCGCGGCATGGCTGTTTTTAAGACGATGCGAAAATCTTTTCTGCTTTATGCGGCCATTCTAGGCCTGAGCCAATGGCTGCTTGCGCCATTGGACGGAGCGGATACCACCAAGGATCCTGCGCAAAAAAACGCGACCCAAACGCCACTGGCTCCGACCCCTTTGCCGATGGCCCCGGATGAGTTACTGACACCCACGGCCTTGCCGGAAAAACCTGCCTCGGGGCTCGGACCGGCAATCGCCCCCAGTTCGGATCTACCGATGGAGTTGCTTCCCGACTCCACGGGACTCGGGCCCGAGACTTCCTCCCCGTTGCCGCCGGCCCCGACGCGCTCCGGAGTGAAACGCAATTGGATCGATCAAACCAGGGAACAGGCGCACAGCAAGAGCGTGGGGTGTGTTGAATGCCACAAGAGCACTGATTCGCACACCATGCATGCATCGCCCAACGTGATTCTGGGCTGCACGGATTGCCATGGAGGCGATTCCAAGCGCGGCCTGAAACTGGAGCAGGCGCATGTGCGCTCTTATAATCCGGAGTTCTGGTTAAGCTCGGCCAACCCGCCCAACTCGACAGTCCTGCTCAACAAAGAGTCACCCGAGTTTATCCGATTTATCAATCCGGGGGATCTGCGGGTGGCGGACAAGGCATGCGGGCTCTGCCATGGCGACATCGTCAATCGGGTGGGCCACTCGATGATGAACCACGGGGCGATGCTCTGGAATGCCGCCGCATACAACAACGGCGCCATCAACCAGAAAAACCCGATTGTCGGCCAGGCGTATGGGGCCGACGGGATCGCGCTTAAACTCGAAAACCCGTTTCCACCGACCGCCGAGGAGACACGCACCCTTGGCATTCTCCCATCGCTCATTCCCCTTCCCCGCTGGAACCGGAGTATGCCGGGGAATGTGTTGCGGATATTTGAGAAAGGCGGATTCGCGCCGCTTTCGTTGGGGCTCTCGACATTGGATGAACCGCCCGGCAAACCGGACCGCCGCCTTTCGGATCGGGGCTTGGGGACACTCAACCGAATTGATCCTGTGATTCTCGGAGCGCAAAAGACGCGTCTTCACGATCCGCTCCTCGGATTCATGGGATCCAACGATCGGCCCGGCGATTACCGTTCCAGCGGATGCACGGCATGCCATGTGGTTTACGCCAATGATCGTTCGCCGACCAATTCGGGCTGGTGGAGCAAGTATGGGCATCAAGGGCTGAGCTTTTCAAAGGACCCGACGATCCCGAAAAATGAGCGGGGCCATCCGGTGATGCATCAATTCACCCGTTCAGTTCCGTCCTCGCAGTGCATGAATTGCCACATGCACCAGGGCAACCTTTTCGTGAATCCGTTCCTCGGTTACACATGGTGGGATCAGGAGACAGATGCCGAGCACATGTATCCGAAGGTCCAGCATGATCCGACGGATGCGGAGTTGGTTAGTGCCACAGTGGCGAATCCGGAAGCTGCCGCCGCCCGCGGTTTATGGGGGAATCTCGATTTCCTCGAGAAAGTCGCGGAACTCAATCCGAAGCTCAAGCACACGCAATTTGCCGATTATCACGGGCACGGCTGGGTCTTTCGCGCCATCTTCAAGCAGGACAAGAAGGGCAATCGCCTCGACCTGGACGACAAGATCCTCCCGCACGGCGATTTCAAGCACGCGGTGCATTTGAACGACATCCATATCGCCAAGGGAATGCAGTGCGTGGATTGCCATTTTGAAACCGAAGTCCACGGGAACGGCCTCCTTTACGGCGAACCGCGCAATGCCATCACCATCACCTGCGTGGACTGCCACGGGACAGTCGATAAGCGGCCAACCCTGATCACTAGTGGCGCAAGCGGCACATGGAACATGAAGGAGCGCAAACTCGATCCAATCGATTTATCGAAAAGTTCGACCCCGTGGAAACCGCGGTTTGAATGGGAAGCGGGCAAGCTCTTCCAGAACTCCACCATGTCTCCGGACATCCGATGGGAGGTGCCACAGACCGTCGATATTATTTCGCCCGGCTCGCATAACTACAACGCCAAGGCGCGTTATGCGAAGACCCTGCAGCGCGATGGCGAGACATGGGGCTCTGTTCCGGACTCGCCGGAGAAGTGCGAGGCGCAACTGGCGCACAGTAATAAATCGATGGATTGCCAGATCTGTCACACCTCATGGGCCACGAGTTGTTTTGGTTGCCACATTCCGATGAAGGCCAACCAGCGCGTGGCCCAGAATAAGTTCGAGGGCGTCATGGACCGCAATTTCTCGACTTACAACCCACAGGTGGTTCGCGATGATGTGTTCATGCTCGGCATCGATGGGACCGTGAAGAAAAACCGGATGGCGGTGATCCGCTCCTCCAGCGCGGTCCTTGTGAGTTCACAGAACCAGAACCGCGAATGGGTATATTCACAGGCCCAAACGGTAAGCGGCGGTGGTTATAGCGGCCAGGCTTTCAATCCGCATTTTGCCCATACCACCAGTGGCCGTGGCACAACCAAGAATTGCACCGAGTGTCACCTGGCCAAGGATAACACCAACAACGCATGGATGACTTCACTCCTTGGTTTTGGAACCGGGACAGTCAATTTCTTTGGACGCTATGCATGGATCGGGGGCGAGAAAGGAATTCATGCCGTTGTTTGGACTGAAGCCGAGGAACCGCAATCGCCCATTGGCAGCTCATTCCAGAGCCATGCGTATCCCCGCAATTTTGCGGGGCACCTTGAGAAGAAGCGGGTTCTAACGACTGGGTATGAGCATCACGCCAGTGAGATCAACGATCTTACTCTTCGGGGAGAGTATTTATACACGGCCAATGGCAAGGCGGGATTTGAAGTGTTTGACGTTGCCAATATTGACCAAAAAGGGTTCTCGGAACGCTTCCTTACTTCGCCGGTTTCACCCTTGGGCCAACGCACTTATGTGAGGACTCCGTTTGCGACCTCCGCGGCGTTGCCGAGCACGCTCCTCAATGATCCCAAGCGGATCCAGAATCCCGAGAATGAAGAGCAGCCGATCCATCCGATTTACGGATATGCGTTTATCACGGATCTAAAGGAAGGCCTCGTGGTGGTTGACATCAATTGCCTGGCTGATGGGAATCCCGAGAATAACTTTTTGGCCCGCACCAAATTCAAGGATCCCAAGGGCGGTTCCGGGGATTACTTCAATCCGGACGGGAAACTCACGGGGGCGACTTATGGGGTCTGTGCGGGAACCCGGGTCTATATCACCACGGCGCGAGGCCTTGCGGTCGTGGACGTTAATCGCCCGGATCAGCCGCGCCTTGTCGGGGAACTCAGTGACGGGTTCCTTCGCAACCCGAGGGCGGTCGCCATCCAGTTCCACTATGCCTTTGTGACCGACGATGATGGCCTCAAGGTTGTTGATATCAGCAATCCAACCATGCCACGCCCCATCCCCGGCGCGGTGGTTCCGCTGCGCGATGCCCACAAACTCTATGTCGCGCGCACTTATGCCTATGTCGCCGGCGGCCGCGATGGCCTTGCCATTATCGATATCGAAAACCCGGAACGGCCGAAGCTCAATCAACTCTTTAATGCAGGCGGCCAGCTCAATGACACACACGCCGTCCAAATCGGTTCGGTCGCGGCCTCCATGTATGCCCTTGTTGCGGATGGCAGGAACGGACTCCGTGTCCTCCAGTTGATTTCGCCAGACACGGTGGAAGGAGCTGCGGGATTCAGTCCGCATCCCGCTCCGCGCCTGATTGCGACGTATCCAACTGCGCATCCCACGCTGGCCGTATCGCGCGGCCTGGACCGGGACCGGGTGACGGATGAAACCGGCAATCAAACCGTGGTCTTTGGCCGGCGCGGGGCGCGTCCATTTCATCTCGATGAGATGCGGCGGTTTCTGAGGCACGCCAGTGGCAATTTCTACAAGGTCGAAGACGTGGTCTTAAAAACCGTCAGCGAGGAAAAGGTCGACGAGAAAGGACAAAAGCAAACGGTTGCCCGCACCGCATTGTTCACCCGGGCAGGGCGTGAAATTGTTTCACCGGACCCCGCGCAGCCGGCCGGGACCGTCCCGCTAAAGTCCGGGACTCCGCTCCAGCCGCAGTTCGATTTCCTGCAATTCCTCCCCCCGGTTCCGACGAACCCGCCGACGGGCGAGGTAAAAAAAGCGCCCAAGGCAAACTAATGGTTGCGCTTGGGTGAAAGATTTTCTACTCAGAACGCATGGCTGAAAAAACTTCGAAGGTTCCTGAAAACGTTCCCGGCGCATGGTATGTGGATACGACCTGCACGCCTTGCCGCACCTGCCTGGAGGTCGATGGAGCCGATACCTTGATCCAGTGGAACACGGATGAGACTTATGTCTTCTTCCACACCCAGCCCGCTGATGCGGCGCAAACAGCGATCGCGGAAGAAATGATGGCGGTCTGCCCGACAGCCGCCATCGGCAACGACGGCGAGTAGGCTGAATTTATTCTTTTAGGTATTCGCGAATTGCGGCGTCCCATTTCGCCCAATCGGTCCCGAATTGCGTTCCCAGCAGCAATGCAAGATCGTCCCGGGCACTTTCAGCAAACGGATGAGTGGGGGTGCGGGCAATGAACAGGAGGGTCGGAAGGGCAATTGAATCCGGGCGTTCAAGAAGGTCGGCAAACAGAACCGAAAGCGCGCTTGCGGGGGTTTGAGGATTGAGGACCAGGGCAAGGGCGGCCTTGTAATTCCCGTCCGTGATCCGCGCAATCGCCTCGCGCGCGGCGCTTTCGACACCCTCTTCGGGCAGGGTAAACAGCATCTGTAACAACGCCGCTCCCTTTGCCTCTTCACTAATCCCGGGAGCCCCAGTGATCCGGTTCACCCGCACTTCCCATGGCAATATCCCCTTCTGCAAATCCAGCGTGGGAGTCAATGCGGGCCCGGGGTCGTCCTCCATAATCGCGTGCGGCGAGACTGAGGGCGCGGATATCGGCCCGGGGGAAGGCTCGATCCGAGCCGGGATGATTTCGGATGGCTTGGTCTCGCTCTCTTTGCGACTCCCAATGATCCAGGAGAGCGCCAGAATCCCGGCACCGATCATGGCGGCAATCAACAGGTTTCGCGTTTTCATTGGCAAAGGCATCTTGGAATGAGACGGCAGGGAAATACCAGCGACGGTTGCGCCCCCGCTTTCATAATTCATAATTCATCCTTCATAATTTCCCTACCAACTCCTTTGCTTCCCTCCATTCGCTCTGCTTAATTCACGGTGCGATGCGCAAAACCCTTGTATTTTGGATTATCATCTATGCCATGGCAAACCTATGCCTCAATGGGTTTGCCGATACAGTCACGCTCAAAAGCGGTGAGAAACTGGAAGGCAAAATCACCAGCGAATCCGCCACGGGATTGACGATGGATGTCAGGATTTCGGCCGGAATCACCGAACCGCGGACAATCTCCAAGACCGATGTGGCGAAGGTGGAAACTGTGCAGCCCGATGATTTGGCATGGCCCACGATCAAAACTCTGAAGCTGGGCATCAACTCGATGCCTCTCAGCGCATACGAATCCGCCATTCGCGCATTAAAATCCTTCATCAACGAGTTCCCAAAGAGCTCCCGCATTGCCGAAGCCCAAAAAATCCTGGCGGAGTTTGAGGAGGAAAAGCGCCGGGTGGATGCGGGGGAAGCGAAGCTTGAGGGTGCGTGGATCAGCAAGGAAGAGGCGGAACGCGAACGTTACCAGATCAGGAGCAATATCGCATTCAGTTACATGAAGGAGCAAAGCACCCGGAGCGATTCAATCGGGGCCCTCAATACTTTCGATGTCATTGAGCTCCAATTTGCAGGCAGCCGGATTTACCCGGACGCGGTGGAATTGGCGGTGCGCATTCTGAACCCGCTTAAGCTCGAGGTGGCGCGTCGGCAAAGCAACCTGCTCATTGACGTGGCTGAGCGCGAAAAAGGAATGGCACTCGCCTCGGTCCTGAAACGGGCGGAACTCCAGGCCATTTATGATCGGGAACAGGCGCAAGCCGATGCGGCAATGGTGGCCGCGGATCGCAACGGGATTAAATGGCCGCCACTGATGATTAAGAGTGAAAAGAACCTGGCATATATTGCCGCTAAAATCCCTGATGACCTTGTGCGCCTTGGCGCGCTGGATTTGGCGAGTATGCGTCAATCGCTGCTGGAAACAGATGTTGCGAGGGGATTGTTACTGAAAAAAGAGTTCGATGCAGCCGACGCCAAGCTAACGAGTGCGAATCGATTATGGCCGGCCAATGAACTGACAATGCGCCTCCAGGCGGACCTGGGCATCGCAAGGATAGCACTCCCAACCGAAAGCGTTCCAGTCGTGGAACCGGTCGCCGCCCCGATGGTGGTCCAGGAGGAGAGCCCCGGAGGACGCAGCCGGTTTATGACGCTCATCGTCGTCGTGCTCGGCTTGGTTAGCGCGATGGCATTGCTCTATCTCATGCTGAAGGGACGTCAAAATAAAGGAGCCGAATAGTTTATGGAGCGCCGCGCACACATCGACCGAAAGACCAACGAAACCGCAATCGTCATCGATTTATTAATCGATGGCCGGGGCCGCAGTAACATCGTTACCAAAATTCCGTTCCTGGACCACATGCTGACTTTGCTGGCCCGTCACAGCCTGGTGGATTTGGATGTCCGCGCCGATGGCGATATCGAAGTGGATTTTCATCACACGGTCGAGGATACCGGCATCGCATTGGGACAGGCATTTGCCCAGGCCTTGGGCGACAAACGGGGCCTTCGCCGATACGGTTCCGCCTATGTTCCCATGGACGAAACTTTGGTGCGCGCCGTCGTTGACTTTAGCGGTCGGCCTTTCCTCGAATACCGGGCTCCTCAAAACGTCGCGGCCATTGGCGGATTCGCGTTTCAATTGGTGGAAGAATTTCTTCGCGGATTTTCAGTCCACGCCGCCGTCAATCTTCACATCGAGATTCTTTATGGACGGGACGCCCACCACATGGCGGAGGCCGTTTTTAAAGCGCTTGCCAAGGCCGTCGATGCCGCCTGCCAGCTTGATCCGCGCGTCGAAGGCGTCCCAAGCACCAAGGGGATGCTCTAAACTGATGCCGGAGCTGGCCGACCCCTGCCCGGGGAGGAGTCGCTGTTTTTTCCCGATCCACTCGGCCTTTCTCTTTCCATCATGATTGCCCTCATCGATTACGGCAGCGGCAATATTCAAAGCGTGCTCAATGCCCTTCGGCACGTTGGGGCCGACGTCGAGCTCGTCTCCAGTGCCGGTCGGCTCGATGCAGCGGATGCACTCGTTCTCCCGGGTGTCGGCGCTTTTGCCGATTGCGTGGGCGGCCTGCAATCCCGCGCCCTGTGGGAACCCATTCGCAACTGGCTGCTTGCCGACAAACCGTTCCTCGGAATCTGCGTCGGATACCAACTCCTCTTTGAACAGAGCGAGGAATCTCCCGGCGTCGATGGGTTTGGATATTTTGCAGGAGAGGTGAAGAAATTCAACACACCCGGTTTGAAAGTTCCCCAGATTGGCTGGAACAGCCTGGAGTTGAGTCAACCGGAAACAGCGTTATGGCAAGGGCTGCCGCCTAACCCGCACGTCTATTTCGTGCATTCCTATTTTCCTGTCCCGAGCGATCCTTCAATCATCAGTTCCCGCGCAACTCACGGTGAAACGTTTGCGGCCAGTGTTGCGCGGGGCCGGGTCGCGGCTGTGCAATTTCATCCTGAGAAAAGCCAGGATGTCGGCCTTAAAATCCTCGGCAACTTTGTCCGCTCGGTCCTGCCATAACTCCCAACCTCATCCACTGCCCACGCTCGAATGCTCCTCTTACCCGCAATTGATTTAATGTCCGGCCAGGTCGTTCGCTTGCGCCAGGGCAAGGCGGATCAGAAGACGGTCTATTCAAACGATCCTGCGGCCTTCGCCAAACGCTGGGAAGATGAAGGAGGCGATTACCTGCACATTGTGGACTTGGACGCGGCCTTTACCGGAGAGCAACGCAACCTGGACGCGGTCCGCGCGATTACCGCAGCGATCTCGATTCCATGCGAACTGGGCGGAGGGATGCGCTCGGAGGCCGCAATCGCGGCTGCGTTCGATGCCGGCGTTTCACGAGTCATCATCGGCACGCGCGCAGCCGAGTCGCTCGAGTTTGTTCGCGAGATGGCCGCGCAGTTTGGCAGTGAGCGGATCGCCGTCGGGATTGATGCGAAGAACGGCCTGGTCTCGGTAAAAGGCTGGACTGAGATGTCCGCCCTCTCCGCTCTGGATCTCGCCCACCGGGCTGAAGACGCGGGCGCCGGCACGATCATTTATACCGACATCGCCACCGATGGCATGATGCAAGGGCCCAACTTTGCCGAGATGGAAAAGATGCTGGAAGCGCTCGAGTGCCAGCTCATAGCAAGCGGCGGCGTTTCGAGTGCGGATGATGTCAAACGCCTTGGCGAAATGCCGGGCCTTTACGGATGCATTATTGGCAAAGCTCTTTACGATAAAGCCATTAACCTTCCGGAGTTGGTGGCATCCCGCCAAGGCTCCCGCTAACCCCTGCCCCTAATTCCCCATGCGCGTTCTCTTCCTTGACTGCTCTTCCTCTGGCATTAGCGGCGATATGACTGTCGGTGCCCTCTGCGATCTGGGCGTGAAACCATCCACCTTCGAGTGGGAACTTTCCAAGCTGGAGATCGGCGATTTTCACATGCACTTTGAGCGGGCCCATCGCCAGAGCGTGGAAGGGATCAAGTTCGGGATTCATGCCGGGGCCGTCCACGGCGAAGCCTCTCACTCTCACTCTCATGAGGACGAGCATGGACATGATGGACCCGATGGACCGCATGGACATGATGACCACTGCCACTCTCACGCTCACACTGATGCGCACGACCACTCCCATGACCACTGCCACGCGCACGCGCACGGGATGACCCATCGCGCTATTCGCGCTTTGATTGAGTCCAGTGAGCTTTCGCCCTTTGTCAAAAAACACGCGCTCGGCATCTTTCAGCGGATCGCTGTGGCCGAGGGAAAGATCCACGGTCAGTCCCCGGAAGATGTCCAATTTCACGAGGTCGGCGCGTTGGATTCCATTGCGGATATTGTCTGCGCATGTGTCGGCATGGAAGCGCTGGGAATTGAAAAGGTATTTGTCTCCCAGCTCAATGAGGGCCACGGATCCGTCGAATGCGCGCATGGCACCTTCCCGGTCCCGGCTCCGGCAACACTGGAAATTCTCAGGGGGATTCCACTCGGCCAGGTCGATGAGCCGCACGAATTGATCACCCCAACCGGGGCCGCCATTGCCGCAGAGTTCGGCGTCTCCTTTGGCCTGATGCCCAGGATTAAAATCGACGCCATCGGTTATGGACTCGGTTCACGCGAACTTAAATCACGGCCAAATGTTTTAAGGGCGGTCCTCGGCGAACTCATAACGGAATGACGATGGCTCGCGGATACGAGACCGATGAGGTGACGCGCATCGAGACCAATCTCGATGATCTTTCCCCGGAACTTACGGGCGCAGTGATGGAAAAACTCTTCAAGGCAGGAGCGCTCGACGTCTGGTTCACGCCGATCCAAATGAAGAAGAATCGGCCCGGGGTCCAGCTCTCGATCCTGTGCGAGTCCGCCGATAGCGACGCCATGGCGGAGATTGTTTTTCGGGAGACGAGCGCCTTCGGTTTACGGATCGAATGCGTGACGCGACTCAAACTCCAACGCCGGTTCGAATCCGTCCTCACCGAATTTGGGGAGGTGACTGTGAAGCTTGGATTGAAAGGCGATAAGATTGTCCAGGTGTCGCCGGAATTCGAGTCGTGCCGGGTCTTGGGCGAGGCAACCGGGAAACCGCTTCCGGTGATTTACGCGGCTGCGATACGCGCATTCGGGGCGTTCTGACGTCGGCTAGGTTTAGGCCCCCGTTATTCCGCGCACTTGGATCTGACACGTATTGCTGGTTCTCGGCGGCGGATGTGCACCCACCCCAAAACCTCGCCGATGTGTTACCGCGCTATTGATCGCGAGAGCGTTTTTGTAGTGCAGTCCTCTGCCGCTTTCGGAAACTGGGAGGGGCGGCTTCCCAGCCGCCCTCTGGCCCGCTCTTAAATCGGTAACACGTCAGTCCCATTCGGATTCCGGCAGGAGCCCTTCCACTGGTGAGCCGTCGCGAGTTAACAGACTTACCGTCTTCACAACCTTCGCCGTGGCGGGTTCCACCCATCGCTCCCCCAGAATCCTCATTGGGCGAGCACGACATCATCCAACGGTGTCACCTGCTCCTCGGCAAGCGAGGCGGCGTAGTCGAGGCACGCAAGAACGTCCTCGCGTGTGATGGAAGAATACGCCGCAAGAAGAGTTTCGATACCGTCTCCGTGCGCGAACATCCGAACGATTTGGTGAACCGGGATGCGCGTGCCGCTGATGCAGGCTTGGCCGTGGCAGATTTTTGGGTGAATCGAGATTCGATCGTTCATGGGAGTAAGGTGTCAGAGAATCCCGATTGGAGCAAGCGCTCGCAAGTCGCCTAGACCCCAATCTCAGCGACGGGCGCGGCTGGCGCGCTGGCTGCGGGGTGGCGCGGACGAGAGACGTGGAACAAGAGCGAGCGCCGCGCGAAGCGGACGCGTGGAGCGTAGAAAAAGCAGCCAGCGTGACAGCCGCGCCCGTTCGCTGCAGCGCAAGGTCGTTGGCTGCAGGCTCGCCAGAGAGGGGCGCTCCGCATTGCGATACCTTGCCGCGTATGTCTGCAAGTCCGTGGTGCACCCGTCGTTTCCGGCGCGTGACTACAAGACCTTTCTCGAGGTGCTGAAGAAGAACCCGGGCAAGTACAGCTACGCCAGCTCGGGCACCGGCG
>JAYUPM010000155.1:0-1849 GCA_043760145.1 Spartobacteria bacterium | reverse complement strand
CCACCGCATTGCAGTAAAAAATTGGGACCCGGTATTGCCTTGCAACTGCAGAGAGCATTTCGCGCCGCCGCTCCGGTTTGCCCAACGTGTATGGGGACGCGCTGAGGTTGAGAATCAATTGCGCGCCCTGGGCAATCAGCGAGGCGACTGGTGAAACTCCATAGAGTGGGCGGGAGAGATATTTTTCCGTCCAGATATCTTCGCACACGGTGATTCCAATGCGACGGCCGGAAACGACCACTGGTGCCACAAGTTGGGCCGGTTCAAAATAGCGGTCCTCATCGAAGACATCGTATGTCGGCAGGAGCGACTTAAAGATGTATTGCGGCTCCTGGTTTTGTTGAAGGAGAGCCGCGCCGTTTTGGAATGGCTTGCCCGTCCCGGGATTGAGCGCGATGAACCCGACCACCAACGGCACCGCCCCGACCTCGCGCTGGAGCGATGCGAGAACCTCCAGATTGAGCGGAACGAAACGCGATTTAAAAACCAGATCCTGGGGAGGATATCCCGTGATCGCCAGTTCCGGGGCGAGCACCAGTTCAGCCCCTTGCGCGACCAGGGAACGATATGCGGCCAGGATTTTCGCCTGGTTTCCAGCCAGGTCGCCAACAGTGCTGTTAAGCTGTGCGAACCCAATCTTCATAGCCGCCCCCGGGGCCGTGAGCGCTAGCGAACTTTTTTCGCCGGGGCGTCCTTATACATGTCTTTCCAGCCATCTCCAGATTCATGGATGGCTTGGTTGATGATGTGCCGATAGACGTAAAGCAGGCATGCGGCACAGAATCCCATGAGAATCATCATGAGGATTTTATTGGTGATAGTGTTTTGCATGGGCGTTGAGGGGAGTTCGGTGTGGGTCGCGAAGATATTTGATTTACCAAAACCCCCACTGCCCCGTCTTCATTATATAAAGTCCGAGAAGGAGGTTGGTTGTGGCGTGTGCCAGCACGCATGAGCCAAGACGGCCGGTCCGACAAGCCACAATATTATAAAACACGCCGGTCGCCAGGGCCGGGAAAAAGTCCGGACCACTGTGCGCGAGTCCAAAAAAGAGTGCCACCAAGGCGAATGCACGCCAGTGGAACGCGCCAAATGGGACGCTCAGAAACCGATCTTGAATGAGATATCGCATAAGGAATCCGCGCCAGAAAATCTCCTCGAGCAAAGGGACAACAACGACAAGACGCAGAAAACGCATCCCGAGGCTGAGAGCTGACGGCCAACCCGGCGGAGCGAATTCCGGGTCGAAGCCGACCATGCGCGGAGGCGAATTGAATATTTCCTGTGGAGATATCCATGCCAAAAAAGCGAGGATTCCAATGCCTGTGCTCAGCACGATGCGGCGTGGTTTTTGGAGCGGGTAATGGTGCCAGAACCGCAGAAGCAAGAGGCCGCAAACAACGGTCTGAAGCGGGTAAATCCAGTAGAGTGGCTGCGCAAGGAGCCAATGCGATTGATCGTCGGCAAATCGCGGCACGATATCGGCAACAGCCAAAAACGCAAAAAATGCGAAAAAGGGTGCGAGATAAGCTTTTTGTGGAAATTGGGCCGCCAAAATGCCGGAATGCAGAGTCATGAATGAAAACAGATCGACCGAGCCGACGCCAGAGCAACTCGTTAAACTGCTTGACCTACAGATCGCCATCCAGCGGAGTCGGCGAAAGCCGACTGCAAACACCCGAGTCGTATGGGCGGGGGTTGTGATTTTTGTCCTGCTGGTCGGAACAATGGCTGCATTTTTATATTACCAGTTTAAGCGCGACGAGTTACTTCAGAGAAACCAACCCAATCAGGTTCAAGACGCCATGGAATTCGGAAGATGAGGAAATCCTTGTCGAGGCGAAAATAA
>JAYUPM010000154.1:0-1850 GCA_043760145.1 Spartobacteria bacterium | reverse complement strand
CAGTTGCGGGGCGCGGCATTCGAAGGGCGGGGGAACGAGATCGTTACTTACATCGTTGACCGGAACATCAATTACACCAATGTCTGCAACGTTTACTGCAAGTTCTGCGCGTTTTACCGGACCGAGCGCGATGCCGATCATTATGTCCTGACCCATGCGCAACTCGACCAGAAGCTCGATGAACTGACCGCGATCGGTGGCGTCCAGATCCTGCTCCAGGGCGGGCATCATCCAAAGCTCGGGATCGATTTCTATCTGAATATGCTTTCCCATATCCGGGAGAAGTATCTGCACATCAATATTCACGGATTCAGTCCGCCCGAGTTCCATCATTTCTCGCAAGTCTTCAATATGCCGGTGCGCGAGGTGATCAGCCAGTTCAAGGCGGCGGGGCTCGGCTCGATTCCGGGCGGGGGCGGGGAGATTTTGGTGGACCGTGTGCGGGACCGGATCTCGCCGCTCAAATGCAACAGCGACCAATGGCTCAAGGTGATGGAGATCGCGCACGAGCTCGGGCTCAACTCGAGCGCCACGATGATGTTCGGGCACGTCGAGACAGTGGAGGAACGGTTTGAGCATCTGCAGCGGATCCGCGATCAACAGGACGCGACGGGCGGGTTCACGGCGTTCATCTGTTGGACCTTCCAGCCCGAGCACACCAAGCTCAAGGCGGAGCCGGTCGGCAGCGCGGAGTATCTCCGGATGCAGGCGCTGAGCCGGATTTTTCTGGATAACATCCCGAATTTGCAAAGCTCATGGGTGACACAAGGCCCGCGGATCGGGCAGGTCGCGCTCAAGTATGGGGCGAACGATTTCGGTTCGGTGATGATGGAGGAGAACGTGGTGAGCAGTGCCGGGACTTCCTTCCGGCTGACTGGAAAAGAGATCGAGGAACTGATTGCCTCCGCGGGATATGAACCACGCCGGCGCAACAACTGGTATGAGCTGCTGGGATAGCACGTTATGGCCACCCTAGGAGTCGATTTAGTTGAAGAGATCCTTGAGCTCAAACGGGAGCGCAACGCGATCATTCTTGCGCATAACTATCAGGTGAAGGAGATCCAGGAGATCGCCGATTTTGTCGGTGACTCGCTCGGGCTCAGTTACCAGGCGGCAAAGACAGACGCCGATGTGATTGCGTTTTGCGGGGTTCATTTCATGGCGGAAACAGCCAAGATCGTGAACCCGACCAAGCGTGTGATCCTGCCGGACCTCGACGCGGGCTGTTCGCTCTCCGAGTCGTGCCCTGCGGACAAGCTGGCCGCGCATCTGGCCACGCACGCGGACAAGAACTATTACGTCATTGCTTACATCAATTGCTCGGCCGGGGTCAAAGCGCTCAGTGACGTCATCTGCACCAGCGGCAATGCGGTCAAGATGGTCAATGCATCGCCCGCCGACCGGAACCTGCTGTTTGTCCCCGACGAGAATCTGGGCGCATGGGTTATGGAACAGACCGGGCGCAAAATGGATTTGTGGCGCGGGGCGTGTTACGTGCATGTCGAGTTTACCCGGGACTCGATCGAGCGGATCCGCGTGCAATATCCCGAGGCGCCCGTGGTTGCGCATCCGGAGTGCACCTATGCGGTGCGGATCCTGGCGGACGAGGTTTGTTCCACGGAAAAGATGATCACCTATTGCAAGCAATCGCCCGCGATGTCGTTCATCATCGTGACCGAATCCGGGATGCTGCATCGGTTGCGCCGGGAGATGCCGGACAAGGAATTCATCCCGGGGCCGACCGATCATTGTGCGTGCGCAGATTGCCGGTTCATGAAGATGAACACGCTGGAAAAGCTCCACGACGCGCTGTTGAACATGGCCCCGGAGATCATTATTCCGGAGGCGAT
>JAYUPM010000153.1:0-1850 GCA_043760145.1 Spartobacteria bacterium | reverse complement strand
ATCGACCCAAAAAAGGTGAGAAATCCGCTTGGCTTGTTGGGAGATGATTCGTCGATCGACATGTCAGTTTACGAGTTTGATCGAGGCCGCGAGCCTTGGATCACGTGTCGGGAACAGGTAAGTCCGGAATAGGTTTTTAAAGTAGAGCCAGCCCAGGATTCCACCGATCCCAGCGAGCGCGAACAGATCAAAGAAACTCATTGATGCCCCTTTCCCGTGAAGCGCCGGAAGCACCACCACATACATGTCAACCATCTGCATCAACAGGATCCAGCCCGCCACGATGCAGAGGTATTTTGGCTGTTTCTTGGTCCATTGCATCAGCAGGATTGGGAACGGCAGGAAGAAGCGGCCGACCACGAGGAATGTGCTGAACATCCACCATGAGCCTGTATTCCGGATCTGGAAGTAAACGGTCTCTTCCGGGATATTCGCATACCAGATGAGCATGTATTGGCTGAAGCCGATGTAAGCCCAGAAGATGGAGAAGGCCAACATGAACTTACCCATGGTGTGGTAATGCTCAAGGTTCACGGGGCGCAGATAACCGCGATTCTTTAGCATGGTAACGATGATCACCAACAGGGACATCGAGCTGCCAGCTGCTCCCGCGAAGAGGTAAACCCCCCACATGGTGGAGAACCATTTGTAATCAAGCCCCATCAACCAATCGAACCCCGCAAATGTAAGCACAAGGGCAACTGCCGGAATCCCGCCCACGCCCCACTTCCGCATCGCCAGACTGTGCGCCACATCCCCATCTGTGTCCTGGGCGACGGAGTTGGCTTTCAAGCGCCATGCAATCAGCCCCAGCAAAACAAAGTAGATGACTGCCCGAAACAGGAAGAAAGGCTGGTTCAGGAAACGCCACTTCGCATCCCGGAGCGAATCGATGCCGGGCCCCATGTCCCACCATTTAAATAGCAATCCCGCGCAAATCACGACCGGGATAAAGAAGATGGCCATGTATGGGAGCAGACTTGCAAGGTTCTCCAGCTGCCTGCGCACCACGACCGACCAATCCGAGTCCGTTGCGTGATGCAAACAAGTCCAGAAAAGCGTGCCGACAATGATCGTGAAAAAGTAGGTAAACGCGAAGAGCCATGAAAAGGCGAACTGGGCCCGCGAACTATCCATAAACAAACCGACCAGGCTCAGGAGGATGCCGATAACACCCACCCCGAGGCAAATCGTCGGCCATGGACCGGCGTGCTTCGGGTTAAACTTCTCCGCTTCAATCGGAGCGATGTCGTGTGAGTGGCTCATTACTTCTTATCCTTCTGCAATTCCTTCTGTTGCTCCTCAGAGAGGTCGGAAAGTTTGCCGTTATGGCTGCGTTGAAGCGCCCGGATGTAGGCAACAATCGCCCAGCGATCCTCAACGGCAATTTGCGGGCCGTATGCCCCCATTGTGTTTTTCCCGTTCGTGATCGTCGAAAATATCTGCCCGTCTGGCATCGAACGTATCCGTTCATCCTGCAGGTTAACCACTGTTGCCCAATTCCCGATCTGCTGGACAATCCCGTTCCCTGCCCCGGTCTGTCCATGACAGATGCCGCAGTTGATATTGTAACGCTCCTCGCCCCGGTTGATTAGTTGCTCGCTCAAGTCGAGTGGAAATCCGTCCCCGTAAGAATCGCCAAATTTCCCGGTGTTATAGTAATCCGGGGCATTGGTGAACCCGGATGGCTTGAGGGTTCCGCTTTGGGCGCCAGTTTGAAGAAATCGCCCCTCGAGGGTGTATCCCATTGGGATGGTTCCCTCGACACGATGGCGGGCTGCGCGGCCATCAGCGAAAAAGCCGCTCGGATGCTGTGGCTGGAACTTCGGTTGGTGATCCATATCGGGAAA
>JAYUPM010000152.1:0-1852 GCA_043760145.1 Spartobacteria bacterium | reverse complement strand
ATCGAGCATTTGCCACATTGTAAGTGTCCAAAGCCCGCTCCAACGAATAAAGGAAACTGCCTTGCTGCGCTGGGCCAACTACTGGGCTTTCTTAATCAGCTCATTGAGGCGGCGCGCACAGGCTCTCCTTACCGCCCGGGCCTTGCGCGCCGCCGAACACTTCGCCGGTGCGCCGGGGGCCAGCAAAGGCCGGGACGCTTCGATGGAAACATGGGCGAAGCGGCGCGCCCTTTGCGCCCTGGCGGACGGCCGAGTTTGTGATGATTGCGCACGGTGAGTCCGCGAACGGTGCGCCTGGCATCCGGGGGACGCGGTATGGTGGCTTGGCTGCGAAGGAGCTTGCGACGAAGCAGACAGGCCACGATGCAAGGACGCGGGCTCATCCTGATCTCTTTTCTTTAGTTGAACGTTATTTCCTTGATCATTCCATCAGGCGTTTTTGCGAAACGATCCTTCAACTCCCGTTTTATTAGTTTTCCATCCACTATCATAAATGAAACGTCATAGACGGATTCTCCGTCACCGCCCATGAAACGCAATTTCCACTGGCTGCCCTCATTTTCGATCCCGATTCCAAAAGGAATGGATATCTCGGCGAGGTCATCGAAAGCTCTTTTAGGAATTAAAACAGGTTTACCATTAATCGCAAATTCCAAGCGCTCGACAACCCAGGACGGAGTTAATCCGCCGCCTCCCCAGTATAGTTTTTTTGGCGAACTGGATTTACGCGGCGCCTGCACAACATTCAACTCAAACTTTGCATTATTCCGAATGCCTGCGAGCCTTGCTGATCTAAACTGAACTTCATCATTGGCGGTGCAATTGGCAACGAAAATGCCAAACATGACTAAAGCGGTGGATATATTCATTTAAGGTTAAGCAGTTTCTTAATCCAACTGGGGACAGGTCTATCCGGATTACAGCAGTCTATCTCTTCAATTGTAAGATGAGTGCCGCCGTAGCCACCACCTTCGGGCAATTGGTGATTCATCAAGGTGGAAACTGTAACATTCCCATTGTTATTGCAGGCTAAACATCCATCAGTAATTCCCGGCCCGTGGATGCGCAACTGCCCTCTCCCACTGTTCAACGGAGTTGTAAGTTTTCCAGCATCTCCTGACTTACGTCTAGAATCGGTAATTGATGGCGTTCCTGCCGGATATCCTGATCCTTGTGATTCTGGCTTTGGCAGCACTGAATAAGTCCCAGGAGGTGTTGGTCCACCACTCCCATATGGATCGCGATTTTTAGGATCTAACCTAGGATAATTCAATCGCTCGAGTGGTTCATTCTCACCCCGCCGACCCATGATATCTTCTCCTTTTGAATTGAATCCCGTATTGGCAGAAAAGGTCCCAACAAAGCCAATAATGTCGTCCCATGCCACACACGCAAGGGGACCTCGAGACCCATGTGCGTCATCTTTACAGCGAGCACAATATATCCAGGCTGTTAGTCCTAATGGGTCAATAAAGTTCAACGGATCATTGCCAACCATCCCGTACAAATTCACCCCACCGTTTTCCTCAATAGGATCCCGATTTAACCACCGCCCCGTCACCGGCTGGTAGTAGCGGTACCCGTAATAAAGCAGCCCAGTTTCCGCATCCTGATACTTAGTCGAGAACCGGAACGGATTGCTCTCCGCCACCACCCCAGTGGCCCGCAAAGGTTCACCGAAGGGGCCTAAGAAGGAAGCAGGTGGGTTTCCATCCAAACAAGCGCCAGAGTTGACCGCCGGGCGAGTCTCTTTTTTGCGACTTTTTCGTAAACGCACATTTCCCGGCCGTGCAGCGGATCGGCTGGAAAGAAGCATGGCGATTTCCTCGGTTGTGAGTTGGCGTTCGGTGGA
>JAYUPM010000151.1:0-1853 GCA_043760145.1 Spartobacteria bacterium | reverse complement strand
TTCGAGAGATGTCCGCATAAGCAAAGCGCAGCCGGCTTGGAAGCCCGCGATACAGCAGGTTTGGAAACCCGCGCTACGCAGCAGACTCCAAGTATGCAGGATACCCGCGCCCGAAGATGTGGGTAATGCTTAGAGAGGACTGCCGCACTACAAAACGCTCTCGCGGGAAATGACGCGCCCCGTCCTCCGACAGGTTTTGTAGTGCGGCTGTCCTCTGCCGCTTTTTCACCGCGCTGATCCGAGGACAGGAACTTTAAAAACGTTTGGCCTCCTTCATGCGTGCTGCTCCATCCCCGCAGTCCCTTCCGAAAGCGGCAGAGGACAGCCGCACTACAAAACGCTCTCGCGGGAAATGACGCGTTTACTTTGTTAGCGCCCGCTCCCGACTTCTTCATTCTAACTTCTGACTATTGACTTCGCCTCCCCGAACCGGCTGAAGCCGGGACTACTAACGCCCTGATCAATCAATGATGGCGCGAGGATAAAAGGAGTATCAGTTAGCGCTTTCATCGCGTTTATTTGGAGAGTATCTCTGGCTCCCGCGGTTTCCTCTTTTATGGTCCATGACCCGAACTCTTCGGTGCCTGCTCCCCCGGATCCGGGACCGAAGCCCATCGAAGCCGATGGAATGACCTCAAATTCGGCGGCCGCGATTGTCCCGATGGTGGCGCTGGGCGGATCGGCCGGAAGCATCGTCCCGCTCCGCCAATTTTTCGAGGCAATGCCGGCCGATTCCGGGATGGCATTCGTGGTTATCCTCCACCTCTCGCCTGAACACGAAAGTATGATGAGTGAATTGCTGGGGCGGGCGACGAAGATGCCGGTGAGGCAAGTGGAACAGGGCGTCACGATGATGCCAAATTGCGTATACGTCATTCCGCCCGGGAAAGAACTAAGCGTTGGCGGCGGCCAGCTTCAACTCTCCGAACTGGGCCACGAGCTGGGACGCCGGGCGGTGGTGGATTTCTTTTTTCGTTCCATGGCGGATACCCTTGGGCCGCAGGCGGCGGCGATCGTTCTCTCCGGAGCCAACAATGATGGGGCCCTGGGGATCAAGCGAATCAAGGAGCGGGGTGGCCTGACCATTGCCCAGGATCCGGAAGAGGCTGAGCACTCGAGCATGCCGCGCGCTGCAATCGCCACCGGGACCGTCGATTGGGTGCTGCCGGTCGCCGATATGCCCGAACGGCTCCTCCGGTATAAGGCGCGCAAACAGCAGTTGCGCCTTCCCCCGGACGACGCCCTAGAACCCGGGCAACCCGTCGTTCCCAGCGATGATGAAAAGGCGCTTCGCGAAATCCTCGCGTTCCTTCGCGTCCGGACAGGGCGCGATTTTTCGTATTACAAACGGGCCACGATCCTGCGGCGGATAGGAAGACGGATACAGGTCAACGACGTGGAAGACCTGGAAGCATATCTCGCATACATGCGGACACATTCGGACGAGGCAAGCGCGCTCCTAAGGGATTTGCTCATCTCGGTTACAAACTTTTTCCGGGACCGCGATGCCTTTGAGGCGCTTGCGCAGAAAATTCCCGAGCTCTTTAAGGACAAGACCGGGAGCGATGCGATCCGGGTCTGGATCGCGGGGTGTGCGACCGGCGAGGAGGCATACACGATTGCGATGCTACTTCTGGAACATGCTGCCACTCTTGAAACGTGCCCATCCATTCAAATTTTCGCGTCTGATCTGGATGAGGAATCCATTCAATTCGCCCGGACCGGCTATTACCCGGACTCGATCACTGCCGATGTTTCCCCGGAGCGACTACATCAATTTTTTATTAAGGAGCGCGATGGGTTCCGGATTCGGCGCGAAGTTCGCGATATTGTCCTCTTAGCGACCCACGATC
>JAYUPM010000150.1:0-4475 GCA_043760145.1 Spartobacteria bacterium | reverse complement strand
TGAGAAACGGTTTCATAATGCGGGAAGGAAAAAGGAACGCAGAAACCTTTGAACGGCGGAAGAGGAAACCTGTCGGAAAAGGCGATACTTAACGACCTTAACAACCTGAGCGATCGATCAGGAAAGGACTGCGGCGCTTTTTTTTGGACATTTTTTGGACAATGAGGTTTCACCGATGCCCCTGGAATTCCCACCAAATTCACACTGTCCCCCCGGGAGACCCCGCCAAGTGAGTGACCGCGCAGGCATGAATAAAGCTTCACATGGAATCGTCGATTTAAAAGACCCCGGCCACAACAGCGCCCAAGTCCGTAGTTATATTTGAACGGCGCGTATTTGAGATTGCAGTCGATAGAAAGTCAGAGGCACCAAAAAATGAATTACAAGTCCGCAGAAGATTCCGATTCAGGAATCAAAATATACCTCCGGGAGATTGGGCAAATCCCACTCCTGACCCCGGCCCAGGAGGTCGACCTTGCCGCAAAAATCAAAAAGGGCGACAACCAGGCGCGCTCCCTGATGATCCGCTCCAATCTGCGGCTGGTGGTGAAGATTGCGCACGATTACGGGAACTTGGGATTGCCGCTGCTGGACCTCATTTCTGAAGGCAACATCGGGTTGATGAAAGCCGTGGAGCGCTTTGATCCGGCTAAGGGCGGCAAACTGAGCACATACGCGGCATGGTGGATCAAACAATCGATCAAGAGGGCACTGGCGAATCAGAGCAAGACGATCCGGCTGCCGGTCCATTTGGTGGACAAGATTTCCAAGATGCGGCGGGTGGCGATGCAGATGAGTGAAGAACTTGGCCGGGAACCGACTGACCAGGAACTGGCGGATGAAGTTGGGCTTGCGGCGGGAAAGATATCGCAACTCAAAACCGTTTCGATTCGTCCCGCCTCGCTGGACGCTCCGATTAGCGAAGATGACTCAACCGAATTCGGGGAAATCGTCGGTGACATGGAATCGCAAAATCCATACGAGCAATTGCGCGACCAGGATTTGCGCGACGAGATCGGCTCGCTTTTGGAAGTCCTCGATGAGCGGGAGAAAAAAATCATTTACTCGCGCTTCGGGCTCGACGGTGGAAAAGCGAAGACCCTTGAGGAAGTGGGGCGGAAATTTGGCGTCACGCGGGAGCGGATTCGGCAACTGCAAAACATCGCGCTCTCCAAGCTTCGGAGGGCGCTGCAGAAGAAAGAAAAACCGATCGGGCACCTGCTGCCGCTTGGGCTGGCGCATGATGAATAACGGCTTCCCCGCTTGTGTGGGTGGGCGTTCGCGGAGCACAGAAAGCGGCGGGACGCCGCTGCTACGACTTCCGACTTCCGACCTCCGACCTCCGAGTTACGGGGCAACCCGCAACTGGACGGAATCAAAGCGGTCTTCGCCGGCCAATAAATCGCTGACGATGACGAGGTGATCGCCCGATTGGACCAGCCCGTGATCGACAAGGAGTTGCTGGGCCGCGCCGATTGTGTGCAGCGGGTTGGGATCGAAAGGCAGACAATATGGGAAGGTCCCCCAGTTCACATTGATGCGCCGGCAAATTTCGTAAGTCGGGGCAAATGCGTAGATCGGCGCAAAGAGCGGGCGCATTGTGGAGACGTAATCGGCCATTGTTCCGCGGCGCGTAAAAATGACGATCTTGGCCCGGGACAGGGAATTGGCGAGGGTGACGGCGGAGTTGACGGTTTTGTGGCGGTCGTCCTGCAACATCACCTCCGAGGCAAACCCTGCGCCCCCGCTGCGTTCAATGCGTTGGGCGACGCGATCAAGCACGGTGACGCATTGGACGGGATATTTTCCGACCGAGGTTTCGCCGCTGAGCATGATTGCGTCGGCTTGTTCGAAAACGGCATTGGCGACATCGGTGATTTCAGCGCGGGTCGGCACCGGATTGGTGATCATCGATTCGAGCATATGGGTCGCGACGATCACCGGGCGTCCTTTTTGGATGCAGCGTTTGACGATCTTGCGCTGGATGATCGGGAGTTCTTCCATCGGACATTCGATCCCGAGATCGCCCCGGGCGACCATCACGATGTCGGTGGCATCAATGATGGCCGAGAGATTGCGGACCGCGAGTTGATCCTCAATCTTTGCGACGATCCGGGCGCTGCTGCCGTGCTCGCGCAGGAGTGCGCGCAAGACGAGGACATCATTGGCTTCGCGACAGAAACTGAGCGCCACGTAATCAACTCCCAGCTCTATCCCGAGTGCCACATCGGCCAAATCTTTCTCAGTTAACGGCGGCAGGTTCACCTTTACCCCCGGCAGATTAATATGACGGCGCGAACCCATCACTCCCTCGGTAAGAACTTCGCACCGGATCCGGTTCCCAGTTTTTTCCAGGACCCGCATATGGATATTGCCGTTGTCGACGAGAACGGTGTCGCCGACGGCGATATCGTCGATGAGTCCGTCATAGTTCACATCGACTGAAAACTCCTCCACGCTGCGTTCTCCGCGCACGGTGAATTCAAAGATGTCGCCCGGCTTGAGATTGAGTTTGGTGGCGAGATCACCGGTGCGGATCGCGGGTCCCTGGGTATCCATCAGGATCCCGACCACGACATTGCGCTCCCTCGCCACCGCGCGGATCCTGGGAACAATCATCCGCACAGAGACATGAGTGGCGTGGCTCATGTTGAGCCGGAAGATATTGGCGCCTGCCACGATCAACTGGTCCAGGACCTCGGCAGATTCCGTGGCAGGCCCGAGTGTGCAGATGATTTTGGTTTTGCGCATGCTGAGCAAAGACCAAGCGGGCAAGCCGAAAGCAATGGGAAAAGCGGATGGGCCTGATGGACCCGATGGACCGCGATGGACCGCGATGGACCGCGATGGGTGGCGGGCGCGGTTGCCTAGTAGGACTTTGCGAAGATCACGCGGCGGGCGCTCGGTTCACCGGAAAAAATACATTGGCCGGGCACTGCGGGTTCATCCGTTGGGATGCAGCGGATCGTGACTTTTAAGTCGGTCTTGATCTGCTCTTCGATTTGCGGTGAGCCGTTCCAATGGGCCATGGCAAAGCCTCCGTGGATCTCGGGTCGGTCCAGGTTTTTCGGCGTGAAGAATGCGTAGAATTCATCCTTGGAATTGATCGTAACGGTGTGCGCGTCGCGGAGGGCGGAAGCGCGGGCGAGCAACGTTTCCTGCATCTCCTGGAGGATGGCTGCGACCGCGCCCACGAATTGTTCGGTGGGAAGGAATTCTTTTTCCTTCACCCCGCGATCCCGGCGCGACACGGCAACACTCCCCTTCTCCAAATCCCGCGGCCCAAGCTCCACACGGATGGGAACCCCTTTCTTGACCCACTCCCAGTTCTTGGTTCCGCCGCCGATATCGCGCTTGTCCACTTCGACCCGGATCGGTTCCCCGGCGTAAGTTTGTGCCCGGAGTAGAGCGGCCAGTTGATCGACGGCGGCGAAAACGGCATCGCGGGTTTCGGGTTTTGGCGCGACAGGAAGGAGAACGATGTGAGCGGGCGCAATTCGAGGCGGAAGAACGAGCCCGTCATCGTCGGCATGGGCCATGATGAGCGTCCCAACGAGACGCGTGCTGACGCCCCAACTCGTTGTCCATGCCAATTCCCTGATGTTGTTCCGGGAGAGAAACTCGATCCCGCTGGCCTTGGCAAAGTTTTGGCCGAGGAAGTGCGAGGTCCCGGCCTGGATGGCTTTGCGATCCTGAACCATCGCCTCAATGCACAACGTCTGAACGGCTCCGGGAAACCGCTCGTTCGCGCTCTTTTCGCCGACGAAAACCGGGATCGCAAGATAGTCGCGGGCAAACTGCTCATAGACCCCGAGCATGCGGGTCGTCTCTTCGCGCGCCTCCAGCTCGGTCTCGTGGGCCGTGTGTCCCTCCTGCCAGAGAAACTCCGTGGTCCGCAGGAAAAGGCGGGGCCGCATTTCCCACCGAACCACGTTGGCCCATTGATTGAGCAGAATCGGCAGGTCGCGATACGACTGAACCCACTTGGCGTATGTGGCGCCAATGATGGTTTCGCTGGTGGGCCGCACCACCAGCGGCTCGGTCAATTCAGCGGAGGGCGCTGGGCGCAATCCCCCGCGGCCATCCGATTCAAGACGGTGATGGGTGACCACTGCGCATTCCTTGGCAAATCCCTCGACGTGCTCCGCTTCCTTGGCCAAATAACTCAACGGAATAAAGAGCGGGAAATATGCGTTCTTATGGCCGGTCGCCTTGAACATCCCATCGAGGATCCGCTGCATATTTTCCCAAATCCCGTAGCCCCATGGCTTGATCACCATGCAGCCACGCACATCGCTATTCTCGGCCAGGTCGGCGGCCTTCACCACTTGCTGGAACCATTCAGGAAAATCTTCGTCGCGTCGGGGTGAGATTGCGGTTTGTGGCTGGCTCATAAAAAAGGGCCGCGAAACTAAGCGGGCGGTTTGGAGAAGACAAGGCAGAGGGTGACGGGGTGACGGGGTGACGCCGGACGG
>JAYUPM010000149.1:0-4484 GCA_043760145.1 Spartobacteria bacterium | reverse complement strand
TTGTGGCCCGGCGGCGGGAATGGCGGGCGCTTAATGCGGCCGAATGGGGATTGATCCTATTCCCGTTTGCCTATGCGTTGCTGCTTTCGTTCTCTCCAAAATCAAACGACCGATACTTTCTTTCAGCGTCGGCGGTAATTACATTGCTGGCAGTGCTCGGCATTGAAGATGCCTTGCATTATGTTGGCCGGCGTTCATTCCGTGGGATTGTGCTCGGGGCCGGGGCGCTCCTGCTGATTGCGTTTCAGATTACGGGATGGAGCCGGAGCCACCCCGGACTGTTGGGGTATGCGCAAGCTTTTCAACATGACGATCTTCATGATCTGATTACCTGGATCAATGCGGAGATGCCCGGGGAAGCGATCATCGCGAAAGACAACCGGGTCAATTTGCCTGATCCAGAACGTAAAAAACACGCGTCACGGATAGGCGTGATCCCGCAGAAGATCATTGCCAGGCGTTTCGCGGCGGATCTTGGCCCCATCAACAGGATGCGGGCAGACGGGATCACCCATGTTATTGTTTCGGAGAGCGATTACGGGAAATTCTTCCTTTCCAGTTTGCGTCCGCGCCCGGCGGAGTTGGCTGATTACGAGCGACGCAAAGCGTTTTACGAAGAACTTTTCCGGGAAGGAGAGCTGCTCTGGGAACGGGAACGGGGGACGGTTATCTACCTGCACCCAGGCCTGCGGGTTTACAAACTGAAGGATGCGTCATGAAATGTTTCCGGCCCCTCTGCGCCTGCGGCCCTGAGTTAAATTCCGTTTCGGGGGAGGCCCTTGGTTTCCGAACGAGAATTGATTTTGCGGGGGAGCGAACAAGCTGATTATCATGGGGCCAGTGAAATCCGATCCCCTCTCAATTGGCTCGTGCACCCTGGGTGGCCATGAGCCTCTGTTCATCCTTGGCCCCTGTGTAATCGAATCCGAGGAATTCGTCTGGAGAATGGCGCGCGCGATCCAGGGAGTGTGCGCGGAGGCCGGGGTGCAATTCGTTTTCAAGGCTTCCTATGACAAGGCTAACCGGACCTCGGGCAAGTCGTTTCGCGGGATGGATGCCCGGGCGGGATGCGCGATCCTGGGGGCAATCGGGAGGGAACTTGGGGTGCCGGTCACCACCGATGTGCATTCTCCCGAGGAAGCGGGGATCGCTGCGGAATTCATCGATATTCTACAGATCCCGGCCTTTCTTTGCCGGCAAACCGATCTTATTGAAGCGGCGGCAGAAACCGGGCGCGTGGTGAATGTGAAGAAAGGGCAATTCCTTGCGCCATGGGATCTCAAAAACATTGCCGAGAAACTTGTGGCGTGTGGAAATGAGCGATTCTTTTTTACTGAACGTGGAACGACTTTTGGTTATAACAACCTCGTGGCTGATATGCGTTCTCTTTATTGGATCCGGGAAGCAGGTTTTCACGTGGTGTTCGACGCGACCCACTCTGTCCAGCGACCCGGTGGAGCAGGGGATAAGACCGGGGGCGACGGGATTTTGGCGCCGGTTTTGGCCCGGGCAGCGGTCGCTGCCGGCTGCGACGGGGTATTTATCGAGACCCACGAGGATCCAAGCCGGGCGTTTTCAGATGGGCCAAATCAAATCCCGCTTACCGATCTTTCGCGGGTTCTTACGCAATTACGCGCGATCCATGGGTTGCTATCTTAAACTGCCGCTGCTCGCGCTGGGGCTGACGCTGGGAATGGCTGCCAGCGGGACCGGTGCGCCCGATGCGCAAAAGGGATCGGGTAAAAAGGAACGATCCGATAAAAAAACGCGCGAGAAATCCGAGGAGTCAAGGAAGCCTAAAATGGATTCGGAGGGACGCCCGAAAATGTCCCTTCCAATTCCCCAGGGGCACGATTCCAAGGGGTTGAAAATTCCTTATTTTGACGGAAACGGGAAATTGCAGATGAGCTTCATGATTGGGGTTGCGGATCGGCTCGATGAAGATCATATCCAGATGAAGATGCTGCGGGTGGAGACATTCAACGAGAAGGGCGAGAGCGAGATGGTGATCGATCTGCCGAGCTCGGTCCTTGATTTGAATACGCGCATCATCAGCACTTCGGAGAGGGCCACCGTGAAGCGGGCCGACTTTGAAATTACAGGAAAAACAATGGAGTTTAATACCGAAACCAAGCAGGGCAAAATGGGCGGCAATGTCCGGATGCTCATCTATAACCTCACCAATGAAGCCCCCGAATCGGAGGAAAAAACCGGTGAATAAGAACTTCCTGATTGTGGGTGTGATTTTCGGATTGTGGCCGGGCGCCGGGATTGGGCAGGAAACCGCCAAGCCGCTCTCTGAGGCGCAGTTTTTACAAATTGATGGGTTGGGAACTGGGGATCCATTGCGCAAAGAGCCGCTGGGCATCGGCGAGGAAATGCTTCCCGTTAAGGTGGAGAAAACCGAGAAGCCGGCCAAAAAAGAAAAAGGACCCACCGAGATCACTGCGCTCGAAGCCGCATTTGACAACAAGGCCCATCAAGCTGTGTTTACTGGGCAGGTGGTGGTGATCGATCCCGAGTTCAACGTGAACTGCGACAAATTAACGGCATTCTTCAAGCACGCAGGGGAGAAAAGCGCCCCGGAGAGCACGGAGAAAGCCACTCCCAAGCCGGGACCCAAATCAACACCAGTTTCACCATCGGCGACGCCGGCTCCTGCAAAACCGAGCAAGGAGAAATCAGGGGCGGGTGGGTTGTCAAAGGCGATTGCCGAGGGGGATGGGACAAACCGGGTCACGATTACGCAGGAGAAGCAGGACACGAGCGGATCGGTGAATCGCAATGTTGGGCATGGTCGAAAGGCGGTTTACGAGGCAACCACCGGCGATATTACGCTCACGGGGTCGCCGACGGTCCAGCAAGGCTTCAATACGTGTGTTGCCACCGACGAAAGCACTGTCATGATATTAAACAGGGAAGGGCGGATGCGAGTGATCGGCCCTCACAAGACAGTAATCAAGGACACGAGTGCAGAATCATCCACAAGCAACCGATAAAAAAGCGTGATCGCCACTGAGCCTCTTTCGTCACCCAAAGCTCCCGGGGTTCCGGGGGTTATGGGGGATACGATCCTTCACACCGAGAAGTTGGTAAAAGTCTACGGTGGCCGGGCCGTGGTGAACGGGATCGATATCAACCTCAAGCGCGGAGAAATCGTGGGGCTGCTTGGTCCCAACGGCGCAGGAAAGACGACCAGTTTTTACATGATTGTGGGCTTGGTCCGGCCCAATAGTGGCAAGGTGATATTCGAGGGAAAAGATGTCACCGATTACCCGATGTATAAACGGGCCCGGATGGGGATGGGATATCTTCCGCAGGAAGAATCGATCTTTCGCAAAATGACCGTGCGGGAAAACATCATGGCGATCCTGGAAACCCAGCCGCTTTCCAAGCAGGAACGCAAATCCCGCTGCGAGGAGTTGTTAACCCAGTTCGGGATCGAGCACGTAAGCAAGCAACTGGCGATCACCCTTTCCGGCGGAGAAAAGCGGCGTTTGACCATTGCCCGGTCCCTGGTGACCAATCCGAGTTTATTGATGCTCGATGAGCCATTTAGCGGGGTGGACCCGATCGCTGTGTATGACGTGCAGCAGATCATCGCCAACTTGCGCGATAGCGGGCTGGGGATCCTGATTACTGATCATAATGTGCGCGAAACTCTATCGATTGTTGACCGGGCATACCTTATTTTTGAAGGCCGGGTCGAAACGCAGGGGACCAAGGATTTCCTGGTAAACGATCCCGTGGCACGCCGGATTTACTTGGGCGAAACTTTCCAAATGTAACCTCAAACTAGAAAGCAAGGACCTCATGCAAACAGCAAACGTCAATGTGCCAATCAGAGTCACCGGCCGCCACGTCAGCGTCACCGAACCGATTAAGAATTACGCGATTTCGAAGCTGGAACATCTCCATCTCGATTATCCGCGAATCATCGAGGCCCACGTGATCTTGAATGTGGAAAAGCACCGGCACTTTGCCGAGGTGATCTTGCACTGCAATAATCACATCACCATCGAGGCCACGCATGAGACCGATGACATGTATGCATCCATCGATGGAGTTGTCGCCAAAATTGCCCAGCAGATGCGCAAATACAAAACCAAGATCATGCGACTGCATCGGCCGCGGCGCCAGGAGGTCCGGCATTTTCACGAGATGGTGTTGGACATGGATGGATTCGAGGAGCACGAGGAGGGAACTGAGCCGCAAATCATTCAAACCGAACGCTATCCTGTTAAGCCGATGTTTGTGGACGAGGCCGTCCTGCAACTTGAGATGTCGAGCCGCCAGTTCGTGGTCTTCCTCAATGCCAAAGGCGAAAAGATCAATGTCCTTCATCGGCGCAAGGACGGCGGTTTCGGTTTGATGGAACCGACTTTTTCGTAGCGGCTCATCATCGTCCTCGTCTCGACCCAAAAGCCGGAGCGCCCTCGCCCCGATTGAAAGTGGAAAGTGGCAGAGGCGTCTCGCCTCTGACC
>JAYUPM010000148.1:0-1857 GCA_043760145.1 Spartobacteria bacterium | reverse complement strand
CTTGGTTCCCGGTTCGAGTCCGGGCGGCCCCACCCTTTAGATCGTCTTTTATATGAAAAAATTTGCAGTGGTCGGGTCCGGAGCTGTCGGTTGTTATTATGGGGGGATGCTCGCGCATGCGGGAGAGGATGTGCATTTCGTGATGCGTTCGGACCTTGAAGCGGTCAAAGCAAACGGGCTGCGGATCAAGACCGGTGGTCGGGAGATTGTTCTCAAGGGGGTCAAGGCTTGCGCGACAACTGCGGAGATCGGGCCGTGTGATGTGGTGATGATCGCCCTCAAAGCCACGGCCAATGCGGTTCTCGACGAATTGATTCCGCCGTTGCTCGGCCCGGACACCGTCCTTTGGACCCTGCAAAATGGGCTCGGGAATGAAGAGTATTTGGCTGAGCGCTGGGGAGCGCAACGTGTGGTCGGGGCGACTTGTTTTGTTTGCCTCAACCGGACCGCACCTGGAGTGATCGAACATTTCGACAAAGGATCGATCTCGCTGGGCGATTTCCGTTCGGCACCGAGAGAGCGCACACATGAGATCGCGGCTTGCTTGAACCGGGCCGGAATAGAGGCGCGGGTGGTCGAGAATCTTATCACCGAGCGATGGCGCAAGTTGCTCTGGAATATTCCTTTCAACGGTTTGACGATCGCTGCCGGCGGCATCACGGTCGCCGATGTGCTCGCCGATGAAGGCCTCCGCCAACTCGCCCGCAGCTTAATACACGAGGCTCGCGGGGCCGCGCAGTTGCTCGGACACGTAATTCCTGAGGAGTTCGCCGAATTCCAAATCGAGCGGAGCTTGCACATGGGGCCATACAAACCTTCGAGCTTGATCGACTGGGAGTTGGGACGGCCGGTGGAAGTCGAGGCAATCTGGGGTGAACCGTGGCGCCAGGGAACAGCAGCAGGCGCATCCATGGGACGTTTGGAAACACTCTATCGACTGCTAAAAAGTTTGACGGTAACAGGAGGCGCTCAATGAGCGCCTGGCCTGATTACGACCCGGAATGGGGCATCGTTCTCGGCTCCGGTTTGGGCGGGTTGGTCGATGCGCTTGAGATCGATGCGATCACCCCATATTCGGAAGTGGAGGGGCTCCCGGTTTCAACGGTGGCGGGGCATGCAGGGCGGTTTGTGTTTGGGCGATTAGCTGGAGTCCGGGTGGTGGTGGCGCAAGGCCGGGTGCATCTTTATGAAGGCCGAAGCGCGGGGGAGGTCACCGCAGGTATCCGTTTGATGGCAACCCTCGGTGTGCGTCGGCTCATCCTGACCAATGCGGCTGGGACGCTGAATCCGTCGCATCCGCCCGGCTCGTGGATGATGATCAGTGATCATCTCAATCTAACCGGAACTTCGCCACTGATAGGAGGCGCGGACTTTGTCGATATGGGCGCGGTTTATTCCCGGGAATTGCTTTCTCATTTCGATGCGATTGCCCGTGAAACCAGTGTGGTTCTGCATCGCGGGATCTATGCGGGGGTCCTCGGGCCGCAATACGAGACCCCAGCTGAGGTGCGAATGCTCGCGACGTTTGGAGCGGATGCGGTTGGGATGTCAACGGTCCTCGAGGCGATCCAGGCGAGGGCCCTTGGAATGGAGGTGGCCGGCATTTCGTGCCTGACCAATTGGGCGGCTGGCATCGGACGGGCTCCGCTCAACCATGCTGAGGTGCTTGCCAGCGGGCGTGAAGCGGGGGCGAGCTTCGTGACGTTGCTTGAGGCGGCGCTTTGCGGAGCATAGGTCCCATGGGACCTATAGGACGCATAGGACCTATGTGATCGAGGACGAGGGACGAGGACGAAGGACGAGGACGAAGGACGAAGGACGAAGGACGAAGGACGAAGGACGAAGGACGAAGGACGA
>JAYUPM010000147.1:0-1859 GCA_043760145.1 Spartobacteria bacterium | reverse complement strand
GGCGGGCTGTGGAGATCATGGACGGCATGGACATTGTGGACGGCATGGACCTCATAGACGTGAGCAGTGGGACCGGGGGTCGGAGGTCGGGCGGATCCGTCGGATCTGACCGATCGGTCAGATATCCCGACTTCTGACCACTGATCACTGATCACTGGCCACTGGTTACTTGCTTCTTCTTCCCGAACCGGCGGCTCCAGATGAACAAGGCAATCGCCCCTACTATCAACCCGATCCCAAGGACCGGACGCACTGCAAACCATGCAACCGCGATGATCACAAGCGATACGATCAGCGAAAGCACGATCGCGGCAATTGCCGTCCCGGCTCCAAGCAACCCGCCAATCAACGGGACGACATCCCCGAAAACGCTCAGTGGCTTGAAGATAAGCCCCATCCCGATCGCCATGCAAAGGAACCCGCCCCCGCGCACCAGCCATGTCAGGAATGCGTTCTCGCTCTCCGCATTGCGGAACATTTGTTGGGCGCTCACAATTCCTGATTCCACGCGAAGAAGCGAATCGCCGGCTTGAGTGGGATAAGGTCCCAGGGTCTCGGCGAGCTGCTGGCCAATCACGCTAAAGGGCCCGGGCTCAAGGATCGTAAAGCTCACCTGGTGATCGCCCACCGCTGGACTTGCAGACTCTTTGCCAAAGAAAAAGCCTCCATCAGCCACAATCGGCTTGGCTTTGAGCGCGGCGGGTAGCTTTTCCAGATCGGTATCAGTGACCGCCAATGGCTTATCGCCATCCATCATTTGGATCACGCCCGGCGGCAGTGTAAACGCCCCAAGAGTCACAGGATCCGCAACTACCGTTTCCGAAGAGGCCATCATTTTCTTCGGGTTCTCGTGGTCCTCGGGGATTTTGAACTTGGAGGAATCGATGAGCTCATCGCTCCATTCGGTGCTGTAAGTGTAGGTCGTCACCGTCTCCTCGCTGCCGCCTAACTTTTTCTTCGACTCGCTCTTTTCTGTTTCGACCCACTGGAACATTTTCACTTCGCGCCCGACCCGGATTCCGGTGCCGCCCACAGCGAACAGCGGATCAGCGATCGGTTCACTGGTTTTGGCCTCGCCACTTAAATGGATGAGCTTCTTTTCGTTGGCCGGGAGCACTTGATCCGCACTGACGGATACCACGCTTGAGCTCCCTTCCTTCAGGCTCTTTGCCGTCGTTACCGCCCGGCTTTCATTCCAAAAGAGCAGGACCACAGCCACCAGAATGAGGATGAGGCCCACGACGACTCCCTTGATGGAATCCATGATGCGCCCCCCCCAAGATTGGCTGCTGGTTACAGTAAATTTATCGGCCATGTTCAGTGTTAATAATCAGTAATCGGAGAAGTCGGCAATCCTCTTGTGCGGAGGGGCGCGCTTCCAGCCGCCCTTCGAAAAACGGAGGGGCGCGCTTCCAGCCGCCCTTCGAAACGGAGGGGCGTGCTTCCAGCCGCCCTTCGAAAAACGGAGGGGCGCGCTTCCAGCCGCCCTTCAAAAAACAATGGGCGGCAGGATGCCGCCCCTCCTTGGCCCCCCTCTTCATCGCGGCGCAGGCTCAGACCGGTGGGGTTATAGCGCAGGAGATTTACGTGCATCCGGCGATGGCCAAGCACAGCCGCAAGACAGATCACGATTTCAACTGTTGGCTTTGGAGCAGGCCCATGCGCGGTGAGCACCTGATCAAGATTGAGCATCGGCTCGCCCATTCCCATAAACACAATAGCTCGGATGACGCGGATGAAGAACAGGCCCAGGAAAAGCGTCAGGGCTTTTCGTTTGAATACTGGATAGCATTGATATCAAAGGGCTGAAGAGAATTTTGTGGACAAAGGAGGGGCAAAAACTGAGGTTAGGGCGTTAT
>JAYUPM010000146.1:0-1859 GCA_043760145.1 Spartobacteria bacterium | reverse complement strand
CTTCCTTCCCTCGCTTCCATGCCCCTCCACCCGCTTGCGCCCCATTCAGAAACAGCGCTATTGCCCCATTACGCCGCGCCAGCGGCTTCGTTCAACCCGAAAGCGAGAGAGGGCGCCGGCCTTGAGTCGCAGCCAGTCGCAGATGTCGTTGAGACTGATGGCGTGGGCAAGTTGCGCGAAGAGCATCGTTGCCAAGTGGCTCGTCACGCTGAAGGTTCGGGCCTTCACATCGATATGGGTCTCCCAAGCCAGCCTGTTGATCAACCCTTGCGGAATAAGGTTGAGAAGCTGCTTGAGGACGATTACATGGGCTCGGGCTGGCGGTTTGGTTTTCACAACCTGCCGTGTGGTAGGAATTAGGCTTTAACGCCAGCCCACTTTTTCTTTTTTCAGGCCATCCCACAGAGGGGGGAATTTTCACCACAGATTTCACAGAGAACGCAGAGGAAGGCACTACTCGCAGCGTCCACGGATTATGGGCAGCCACTCTGAAATATTGGTGATTCCCCCCTGTTTCCGGATCTGTGGACCCCTGAGCGACGTTAGACCCCGGAATTTTTAACCGCAGATAACTCAGATAGGCGCAGATAAAGAACCCGGACCGAAAAAGTCTGGTTCGGCTCTCCCCCATCCGCGATAATCTGCGAAATCTGTGGTTAAAAAGTTCTCCTCTGTGGGATGGCTGAGAATTGAAAATTGAAAATTTGGGGAGGGGAAGGAACGGGTTGCGGGAGCAGGCGTGCGTCCGTCCAATTTTCAATTTTCAATTTTCAATCCCGCCCCAATTTTCAATTTCCCCGTGATCCGAGGCGCCGTCCCACCCCTACGGAAAGGCCGGGCGGCAAGGCCGTTGAAAATCGGATAATAGATAGTTGATGACGCCCAACGAACTATCAGAGCGTTTATGGGTTTTCGCGGGCAGCGTTGGAAAAGTCGTGGATGCGTTGCCCGATTCGCGGATGGGCAGACACGTGGCTGGGCAGCTCGTGCGTTGCGGAACCTCGGCTGCACCCAACTATGATGAGGGGTGCGCGGCAGAAAGCAAAACGGACTTTGCCCACAAGCTCAACGTAGCCCTCAAAGAAATGCGTGAGACCCGTGGCTGGCTGCGTTTCATCCCAATCGCCGGTCTGCTGCCTGGCGACGGCATCGCCGCGTCGCTCAATGAATGTGAGCAACTCTCGCGAATCCTGGGAAAATCTGTCGCCACAGTTCGCGGCAAGAGGAAGGGAGACTGAAAGGGATGGCAGAGATTGAAAATTGAAAATTTGGGGAGGGGAGGGGAGCCACGGCAGCACGCGCGCGTCCATCCAATTTTTAATTTTCAATTTTCAATCCCGCCCCAATTTTCAATTTCCCCGTGATCCGAGGCTGTCCGCGTTCTTTGCGGCTAATTAATCCGCTATGTCTTGAAGGCCGTTTCGGTGCTCCGGGGGGGCCGCATCGTAGCCCGCTTTTCGGCGCGCCAATGCGGGACGGATGATCTCTTCGAGATTATCGGGGCTGAACACATCGGTATCCGCGCTGAGCAATCCGGAGTCGATTGCCATCTGCAAAGGCGCGGACCCGAACACGGTAATGAAGAGATGCCGATCCAGGGGGACGGCTGCCGCCAATGCCTGCAAAGCGCGGCCTGCGGGCGTATCCCAGTTCAAGACCGGATTCCATGGCTGGCTTGGATCAGACATTTGTTCGCGACGCCCGGCGCCCGATTAACTGCCAGTGTGCCTGCTCAATGAGACGATTGCTGACAGCGGGGTTACTGATGAGAATGCCCGCCAGTCGAATATCGCGTGGGCATAACTTGCCTTGTTCTTTGCGCTCAAGGATGCGCGCCGCGATTCACGACAACCGCCATG
>JAYUPM010000145.1:0-4495 GCA_043760145.1 Spartobacteria bacterium | reverse complement strand
GAGACCCGGCTCCGCACAATCGCCGACATCACCAAGGAACGGGTCCGCCGCGTCATCCACAAGCTCAACGAGACAGATGCAGCGAAGCCGGGGCTCTTCGATGCCGACAAGAAGAAGACCGACCGGGGCTTTCGAGTGTTCAAACTCGCGGAGTCCAACTTCAACACCTGGGACGCGACGGCCTCCACCGACGACAAGGCGCTCACGCAACAACTGGAGCTCCACGTCGATCACATCCGGGCGGGCCGGACGGATCAGGACCTCCTCTACGAGATCCTGATGAAGAGCGGCTATCCGCTCACCACGTCGGTCGAGTCGATCAAAGTTGAAGGCAAACCAGTCTTCGCTGTCGGAGGCGGCACGCTCCTCGTCTGCCTCGACCGAGACCTCACGCTGGAACTCATCCGCGCCCTGGCTGCCCGCAAGCCTTCTCGAGTCGTCTGCCTCGACGCCGGTTTCGCCGACAACGACCAGCTCAAGACCAACGCCGTCCAGACCATGAAAACCAAGGGCGTAACCAGCTTCCGGACCGTTTAGCAGCCATGGTCAAAATGGTTTTTTCAAGATTTTCAGGCCCGGGTGTTGACGGGATGCGCATATCCGGGCAACGTATAGCCAGTAAACCCGCCGGGCCTCTGTTTTACATGCTTACTTCGGTGGGTGTTTTTTTGTACGCGGGCAAAGGGGGAAGGGCTGTCGATGAAATATGAAAAGCTGGGGCGGACATTTGAGGAGCAAGCTGATCTGCTGCTGAGCCGTGGCTTGGAAGCTTCCAAAGCTGACCTGGTGACGCGCCTCAAAGCGACGAATTATTTCCGGCTGACCACCTATTTGTATCCCTTCCGTCGATCGGATTCAGACCAGTTTGAGGCGGGGACCACCTTGGAAAAAGTATGGCAGCGCTACCGGTTTGATCAACGGTTGCGGACACTTGTTCTCGACGCGATCGAAGGCATTGAGGTCTATGTCCGAACCCAGCTCGCCTATTATTTTGCGCTCGATTCAGGTGCTTTCGCTTACACTGATCAAAAGCATTTTCCGAATCTTCCCCGGGAACGTTTTCTCGAGTGGCAAAGAAAACTCGATGATCAAACCCAACGCAGCCTCGCCAGCCGCGAAGATTTCGTGGTTCATTTTTTCGATAAATATGGGGATGAACATACAAGGCTGCCGATTTGGGTGATGATCGAGTTGATGGATTTTGGCTCGACCCTGACCTTTTTTCGGGGCGTCTCCGACAACATCAAGAAGCGGATCGCGAACGAAATTGGGGTGCCGGATCGGGTGCTTTGGTCGTGGCTCCTCGCCTTGAACACTGTTCGAAATCGGTGCGCACACCATTCGCGCTTATGGGATTGGGAGCTTGGAACCCCCGTCCTTCTGCCCCAGGAACGAAAATTTCCGGACTGGCACGCCGCAAAACTTCCGAATAACCGCACGGGGATCATTCTAACAATTTGCAAGTTCTGGACGGAACAAATCGCTCCGTCAAATCGGTGGCCCCAGCGGGTGCGTGATCTTTTGGCCGAGTTCCCCGAATTGCCCATTGCCCCAATGGGATTACCTGACGAATGGCTAAACCACCCGCTTTGGCGTGAGGAGAGCCGATGAAAATCCAATTCGATCCGAAGCAGGAATATCAGCTCGATGCGGTGAATGCCGTGGTGGAGTTGTTCGACGGGCAGCCGCTGGAAAAGCCGGATTACTCGGTGATTTTCCAGACCATGGACACCGAGCTATTTGCGGGACAGTCGCGGACCGAGCTGGGAATGGGCAATCAATTGCTCATCAACGAGGCGAAGCTGCTGGAGAACCTGCGCCGGGTCCAGGAGCAGCATGATCTCGACATATCGGAGGAAGTGGAGGGCTGGTCTTGGACGGACGCCACGGGTAGTCGCTGGTGCCCGCATTTTTCCGTGGAGATGGAGACGGGCACGGGCAAGACCTACGTCTATTTGCGAACAATCTTTGAGCTGAACCGGAAGTATGGGTTTAAGAAGTTCATTATCGTCGTGCCGAGTGTGGCGATCCGCGAAGGTGTGCTGAAGAACCTGGAGATCACCGCCGACCATTTCCGGGCGCTCTATAACCACGTGGAATTCGAGCACTTCGTGTATGACGCGAAAAAGGTGAACAAATTGCGGCAGTTCGCCACGAGCAACACGATCCAGGTGCTCGTCATCAATATTGACGCATTCCGGAAAAACTTCACGGGGACGGACACTGAGAACCGGAGTAACGTGATTTACAAAGAGAATGACAAGCTCTCGGGACGCCAGCCGATCGAGTTCGTGCAGGCAACGCGCCCCATCGTGATCATCGACGAGCCGCAGAGCGTGGACAGCACCGATAAAGCGCAGGAGGCAATCAAATCTCTCAACCCGCTCTGCACACTGCGCTACTCGGCAACGCATCGGAATCCATACAACCTCGTCTATCAACTCGACCCAATTCGCGCCTTTGAACGGCGGCTGGTAAAGCAGATTGTGGTTGCGAGCGTCACGTCAGGCAATGCGTTCAACGAGGCATTCGTAAAGGTGGAACGCGTGGACATGAAGCCTCGGATCCAGGCACGGTTGCGGATCCATACACAGACGGGGACCGGGCCGCAGGAAAAAGTGGTTACAGTGCGGAGAGAATCTGATCTGTATCTTCTCTCGGAAAACCGAGAACCGTATCGCGACGGATACATCGTAACGGAAATCAACGCCGAGCCGGGGAACGAATACGTCCAGTTCAACAATGGGCGTGCTTTGAATCTCGGCCAGGAACAAGGAGGGGTGCGCGAAGACCTTACTCGCGTGCAGATTGAGCGGACTGTCCAGCGGCATCTTGACAAGGAGCTGCAAGTGCTGGACAAAGGCCTAAAGGTTCTCTCGCTGTTCTTCATCGATAAGGTGGCGAACTATCGCGGAGACACTGAAGATGGAAAGCCGGTGCCCGGGAAGTTCGCGATCATATTCGAGGAAGCGTTCCGCAAACTTATTCTGGAGGAACGTTATGCGCGGCTGCCTATCGCCTCGTTGCCGCTGGAGAAACTCCATAACGGTTACTTTGCAAAGGACAAGAAGGGGCATACGAAAGACACAACGGGCACAACACAGGCGGATGACGACGTGTATAATCTTATCATGCGGGATAAAGAGCAGTTGCTCTCGCTGGAGGAGCCGCTGCGTTTCATCTTCAGCCATTCCGCTCTGCGCGAGGGCTGGGATAATCCCAATGTCTTCCAGATCTGCACCCTCAACGAGACACGCTCGGCAACCAAGAAGCGCCAGGAGATCGGGCGGGGCCTGCGGCTGCCGGTAAATCAATTAGGCGACCGCGTGTTCGACGAAAATATCAACAAATTGGTGGTCGTCGCCAATGAGAGCTACGAGGACTTTGCCCGATCCTTGCAGACCGAGTATGAGGAGGATTGCGGGGTGTTTTTTGGCAAGGTGCCGAAGCTCGCGTTTTCAAAAATAGTGTCGATGGATGGCGACCAGGAAACAACGGTTGGTCGCGAGCTCTCAGAAACGATTCATGCGGGATTGGTTACACGTGGATTTTTAAGCAGCACCGGGAAGATTCTTCCGAAGTTCAACCCGAAGGCCCCTGATTTCGATCTTGGCCTTCCGCCCGAGCAAACGGCTCTAAAATCCGAGATCATTACGACGCTTCAATCTTATCAGATGGAGCGGCATGTGAAGCGGGATGAAGAACCTCAAAAGCTTCGTTTCAAGAAGGAAGTAACCCTCGATCCGGAGTTTCAGGAACTGTGGAATCGCATTAAGCACAAGACAGTCTTTTCAGTGGAATACTCGACCGAAGAGCTCGTCGCACGGGCACTGAAGGCGATCAGAGAAATGGAAAGAATCAGGCCAGCCCAGATTCGATACAAGGAGAACCAAGTGGATGTCGGTCGGGCAGGCGTGACCGGAAAAGTAATCCGCGAAGCTGACGTAAGCGTGACCTACACTGGACCGTTGCCGGACGTCGTTGCGTATTTACAGAATGAAACGGAGCTGACCCGATCCACCCTCGTGCGCATTTTGAAAGAGTCAGGACGGCTTCCGGAGTTTTTCATCAATCCGCAGAAGTTCATGGATGAAGTGGCAACGATTCTTAAGCGTGAACTGCACCGGTTGATGATTGACGGCATCAAATACGAGCGGCTCGGCGACGAAGAGTGGAGTATGCGGCTTTTTGACGAGAGAGAGATCATTAGCTATCTGAATAACCGGCTCGAAGTTACGAAGTCGGTTTACGATGCCGTTGTCTATGACTCTGAAATTGAACGGGAGTTTGCCGAGAAGCTCGACCAGCGGCACGACATCAAGCTGTTCGTGAAGCTGCCTGCCTGGTTTGAAATCGATACGCCAATCGGCAAATACAACCCCGATTGGGCAATTTTGCGGCACGACAACAGTGTCCTTTATCTGGTGCGCGAAACCAAAGGGACCAAGAATTTCGAGAAGCTCCGCGGATCGGAAGCGGAAAAAATCCGCTGCGG
>JAYUPM010000144.1:0-1862 GCA_043760145.1 Spartobacteria bacterium | reverse complement strand
TGTGCCGATGGGTTTTGTCTATGCGTGGGTCGGAGCGGCGGGGCAGGAGAATCCGAGGCTTGCGCTGGCCTTGAGCGCGGTGATCCCGGCGTTGTTGTGGGCCTTCCTTCAGTGGGGTTTGCGCAAGTGGCACCCTTCGGAGGTCGGAAGTCGGAGATCGGAGGTCGGATCCGACAGATCGGACCGATCGGACTGATCCCGCGACCTCCGACCTGAGAGAACAGCCGCTTAGACGGCTTTGGTGACGGACAACTTGCGGCCCTTGAATTTGATCCCGTTCAGTTTCTTCTCCACGAGAGCGCTGTGTGTCTTTGCAACATCCACCAGCGTTTTCTTCGGTAACAGATGAATGGCCCCGATGTGTTCCTTGGGAATTTTAGCGACGCCCGCAATGATGCCGACGATATCGCCCGGCAGGATGTCGTGTTCCCGGCCAAGGCTGAAACTGAGACGAGTCATTCCCGATTCATGTGAAACCGCGGCTGGCTGAATAGGCCGGGCTTTTTCCGGGGGAGTCGCGGTGCGCGGTTCCCGTTCGGGACGCTGGGTGCGCGGTGGCGGTTCGCTGCGCACCGGGGGCTTGCTGATGGGCGCAGCGGTTTCGCGCGGGGGCCGCTCGCTTTGCTTGGGCCGCTCACTCTGCGGGGGCCGCTCACTCTGCTTGGGACGCTCGCTCCGCGTTTCGCGCGGAGCGGTCCGCGGCTCGTATTTTGGATATGAACGCGGTTCACGAGTATCGCGGTATTCACGATTCTCCCGGAACTCGCGTTGAGGGGCGGGGATTTCTTCCGGGGCGCGATCCGTGGTGCGCGGTTTGTCGTTGCCGGAAAGATGAATGAGCGCGGACGCAATATCAGTCGGGGAATGGCCGGCTTCAAGAAGTCGATCAATCAACGCGTCGTGCCGTTTAAATTCACCTTTCTCGAGGGTCTCGCGCAGCGATTCGAAGTAAGCATTGGAGCGCTTTTCCTCGACCTCGTCGGCGGAAGGGACACGGTCGCGCCGGATCCGGCTTTTGGTGAAGCGCTGGATATTTTCGAGTTTATAAATTTCGCGACCGGCGACAAAGGTGATGGCGCGTCCGGAGCGTCCGGCGCGTCCGGTGCGTCCGATGCGGTGGACGTAATCCTCGCCGTCGTGAGGGAGATCGTAATTGAAGACGACCTCGATATCGTCCACATCGAGACCGCGGGCAGCGACATCGGTGGCGACAAGGAATTCGAATCCGCGCTTGCGGAACTTGGCCATGACGCGTTCCCGGGCATTCTGGGTGATATCGCCATGGAGTTTGTCGGCGGAATACCCGCGGGCGACCAAGTGTTCGACGAGTTCATCGACCATCATTTTGGTGGCGCAAAAAATGATGGCGAAAGTGATGTCATGGAGATCAATGAGGCGGCAGAGCACTTCGACTTTGAAGCGGCGATCGACCTCGTAATAGACCTGCTCAATGGCAGGAACCGTGAGTGCTTCGGCATCGACGCGCACATTGACGGCATCCTTGGTGAAGCTCTTGATCAGTTGCTTAATCGGCGCCGGGACCGTGGCGGAAAAGAAGACGGTCTGCCTTGTGGGGGGGGCCTGGCTGAGAATTTTTTTGATGTCATCGATGAAACCCATGTCGAGCATTCGATCGGCTTCATCGAGAATGATCATCCGTATCTGGTCGAGCTTGAGCGTCCCACGGTCGAGGTGATCCATCACCCGCCCCGGCGTCCCGATGACGATCTGGGCTCCGGCGTGCAGTCCGCGAAATTGGCGTTCGTATGATTGCCCGCCATAAATGGGCAACTCCCGGACGCCGCGTTTGAACATTGAGAGCTTGGCCACTTCCTCGGCGACTTGCACGGCCAGCTCGCGAG
>JAYUPM010000143.1:0-4500 GCA_043760145.1 Spartobacteria bacterium | reverse complement strand
TGCGTGTGATCCCACAACTGGACGTGATTCGCCCGGCCGATCCGGAAGAAACAGCGGGCGCTTTTGTCGCCGCAATCGAGCGCACCAGTGGCCCAACTCTGCTCGCACTCTCCCGTCAAGCCGTTCCCATGTTGAACGAGATCCCGGTCAAGACCCGGCGCGAAGGCGTCCGATTGGGTGCTTACATCGCTATCAAGGAAACCGGCCCGCTCAAGACCATCCTGATCGGTTCCGGAAGCGAGTTGCAACACGCCGTTGCCGCCGCAAAGACACTCGGTGAGGGAATCCGGGTCGTCTCGATGCCGTGCATGGAACGGTTCGAAGCTCAAAGCGCCGAATACAAGGAATCGATTTTACCTGCCAGTTGCCGACGCCGCGTTGCCATTGAAGCCGGGGTCCTCGATTCGTGGTTCCGCTATGTCGGCTTGGACGGAAAAATTGTCGGGATGACCCGGTTCGGGATCAGCGCGCCAGGCAACAAAGTGATGGAGCATTTCGGGTTTACGGCGCAAGGAGTGGTTGAAGCGGTCAAATCACTCGGGCTCTAAACCAACGGCTGGAAGCCATCGATCCTTGCCAAGGAGGGGCGGCATCCTGCCGCACGCCAGCGGAGGCGCGAAAAAAGGCTTGGCGGGATGGGAAAGCAGAGCGATACTGCCTATTCCCTATCTAGCCCATAGACAATGGTTATCAACCCAACCTCTTTTTCCCATGATCAGGTCCGCTCACTCTCGACCTCCTTCGAGTCCGCGCCCCTGACTGACATCCTGCGCTGGGCTTGGGATCAATTCGGCACCCGCGCCGCCATCGGCACCAGTTTTCAGGGCGGTGGCTTGGTCATGATCGATCACGCGGTCCGGGCCGGGCTGCCGTTTCCCATTTTCACGATCGACACCCAGCTTCTGTTTGCTGAGACCTACGCTTTAAAAGCGCGGCTTGAGAATTTTTTCGGCGTCAAAATCGAGAGCCTTTTTCCCGAGCAGACCCCGGAGGAACAGGAGGCTGAGCTGGGCCCGGAACTTTGGAAATCGAAACCGGATCTCTGCTGCTCGTTGCGGAAGGTGCTGCCGCTCCAGCGCAAGCTGGGGGAATTGTCTGTCTGGATGACCGGGATGCGTCGCCAGCAATCCGGATTGCGCGCGACAACCAACATACTTGAGCTCTATCATTTTGATGTGTTGCGGGATCGATACATCCTCAAACTAAACCCGATGGCGGCATGGACGCGGGAACGGGTGTGGGATTACATGAAAGAGCGACAGATCCCGTATAACCCGCTCCAGGACCAGGGGTATCGATCCATTGGCTGCTGGCCTTGCACCCGGGCCACCGGTGCCGGTGAGGATGAACGTGCCGGACGCTGGACCGGCTTTGATAAAGCGGAATGCGGGATACACACTTTTTTGGGGGAAAGCATTTAAAAAGACCAACGACCAACCTATGACATCACATCCTGCTTATGCCGGGCTTTACCCGGCGCCTCTGGACGGAACCTCCGCTTTTTTCCCGGAGAAAATTTCGCGTGAAGATAGTGCGCATCTCGATGTGCTGGAATCGCAGAGTATTTTTTTAATTCGGGAAGCGTTCCATTATTTCAAGAACATCTGCATGCCGTGGTCGATGGGCAAGGACTCCAATGTCCTCATCTGGCTCTCAAAGAAAGCATTTTGCGGACATATCCCGTATCCGTTGCTTCATATCGACACGACTTATGAGTTCCCGGAAATGATCGAGTATCGGGAATGGGCGGTGAAAGAATACGGGCTCAAATTGTTTGTTAAAATCAACGAGGACGCGCGGGCGGGGCGGGGGGCTTACGCGGAGCGCGGGCCGATTGGATACGACACGACAGATCCGGTGACAGTAACCCATGAACTTAAGACAGTCGCCTTACAGCAGGTGATGGCGGAGCATCAATGGGATGCGCTGATCACCGGGATCCGGCGTGACGAAGATCCGACCCGGGCCAAGGAACGTTACTTCAGCCCGCGGACAAAGGATTTCGAGTGGGATTACAAGGACCAGCCGCCGGAATTCTGGAACCAGTTCACGACGAGCTGCGCCCCCGGTGAGCATGTGCGTGTGCAGGCCCTATTGGATTGGAGCGAGCGCGATATCTGGCTCTATATCCAGCGGGAAGGTATCCCGATCCCGAAAATGTATTTCGCCCGGCCCGGCAAAGACGGGAAACAATACCGGTTCCGTTCCCTTGGTTGCTGGCCGATTTCAGGTCCAGTCGAAAGCGGGGCGGATACGATCGACAAGATCATCGATGAATTGGCGGTAACAAAGACAAGTGAACGGGCCGGGCGCGCCCAGGATCACCATGAGCGCAACGCCATGCAGAAACTGCGCGCCAAAGGTTTCATGTAAAGTCTCTCACTCTCACTCTTCCGCTTTCCGCTTTCCGCTTTTCCTACCCTATGTCCGTCCCCACTTTGGAACCCACCGCCCAAAAAACAATCCGCACCCGCGCCGAAAGCATTGCCGATCAACAGCGACTAAAGGTCGTGTTTGTGGGCCATGTCGATCACGGCAAATCGACCCTGATCGGGCGGATCTTCTACGACACCCATTCTTTGCCTGAGGGGAAGGTCGAGCAGATCCAAAAAGCCTGCAAGGAGGAGGGAATGGAGTTTGAGTATGCGTTCCTTCTCGACGCGCTTTTGGAAGAGCAGGAACAAAACATCACGATCGATACGACCCAGATCCAGTTCAAGACAGAGCGGCGGCCTTATGTGATTATCGATGCGCCCGGTCACAAAGAGTTCCTCAAGAACATGATCACCGGGGCCGCCAGCGCCGATGCCGCAGTCCTGTTGATTGCCGCGAATGAAGGGGTCCGCGAACAATCACGGCGGCACGGATATCTGTTGAGCCTGCTTGGGATCAAGCAGGTGGTGGTGGCGGTGAACAAGATGGACCTGGTCGGATACAGTGAAGAGACATTCAACCAGGTGATGACCGAGTATACGGCGTTCCTAAGTCAGATCGGATTGGAAGCCCGGACCTTTGTCCCGATCTCCGCCCGGAGCGGATTGAATGTTGCGACGCGGGCTCCGGGAGAGATGCCATGGTATCAAGGGCCGACGATTACCGACATGCTGGATCAGTTCGAATCGCCAAAGGCGCTGACCGATCTGCCATTGAGGTTCCCGGTGCAGGATGTGTATCGATTCGACAACCGCCGGATTATCGCGGGCCGGATCGAGTCCGGGACGATCAAAGTGGGTGATCGGCTGGTGTTTTCGCCCAACAACAAGACAAGCGTGGTGGCGAGCATAGAGCGCTGGAAAACGCCAGTGACTGAGAGCGCGACTGTCGGGGAAAGCATAGGGATCACGCTTACTGAGCAGATCTTTGTGGAGCGGGGGCATGTGGCCTCGCACGAGACCGAGACACCGATCGAATCCAACCGGTTCAAGGCAAATTTGTTTTGGATGGGCAAAAACACTCTCAAGGTTGGGGAGCGTTATAAGTTGAAGCTGACCACCCAGGAACTCGACTGCGAGCTGGTGTCTGTGGATCGGGTCATTGATGCGTCCACCCTTGAAGCTGTCGGCGAATCCCGCAATTACGTGGCGCGCAACGATGTCGCCGAAATCACCATCCAGACCAAGGCGCCCCTTGTGATGGATAACCATGACCGGCTCCCGATCATGGGTCGGTTTATTATTGTCGATGACCGTCATGTGGCGGGGGGCGGCATTATATTTGGGGGGACTTACACCGACCGGACGAAGGTCAAATCGCAGAACATCTTCTGGAGCAATGGCCAGGTGACTGCAAAGCACCGGGCGCTGCGCAACGGCCACAAAGGGACGATTGTCTGGCTCACCGGTTTGAGCGGGTCAGGCAAATCGACCATATCCCAGGCGCTGGAGCGGGAGCTCTTCAACATGGGGATGCACACTTACGTTCTCGATGGAGACAATGTCCGGCACGGGCTCAATTCGAACCTTGGATTCTCCCACGAGGACCGCGTGGAAAATATCCGGCGGGTTGCCGAGGTGGCCCGGTTGATGGCCGACAGCGGCCTGATTGTCATCACGGCTTTCATATCTCCCTACCGGCTCGACCGGCGCAGGGCCCGCGAGATCGCATTGGAAGGCGGCTGCGATTTTGTCGAGGTCTTCATCGATGCGCCGCTCGCCGTGTGCGAGAAGCGCGATCCCAAGAGTTTGTATAAGAAGGCGCGCACCGGAGAGATCAAGGATTTCACCGGGATCAGTGCGCCGTATGAGACCCCGGACAATCCCGAGCTCTCGGTGCGGACAGACTTGCAGACCCTGGAGGAATCGACCGCGACAGTGATCGAGTTTCTGAAGGCGCAGATCCGCCGGGACACGGATCCAGAGATCTGATCAGTCTTATGGGACTTATAAGACCTATGGGAGGTTTGTGGATCGCCCTAGCGCTTAGTTGCTTGGTCGGTGCGGTGTCCGCGGCGGAACAACCACCTGAGCTGCAGCGTGAATTTCGCGGGGCGTGGGTGGCGAC